>CBHRRQ010000007.1:0-34662 GCA_966081555.1 uncultured Terrabacter sp. | reverse complement strand
CAGCGGAAGCGGCCCGAGAGGTCCTGCGTGGGGATGGAGTCGAAGCCCTCGCGCGAGTAGATCTGCTCGATGCGCTCGCGGACGTTGAGCCCGTTGTCCTCCTGCTTCCACGTCTCGTTGCCGTTGAGCGGCTCGGTGCCGTCCACCTTCCACTGCCCGTTGGAGCGGCCCCCGCGGGGCGGCCGGGTGCCGGGGCGCGCCGGCGCGGACGGCGCGGTCGCGGTGGAGGAGTCGGTGACGGTCATGTGATCGAATGTATAACCGCTCATTATCTTGACCCAAACGGGTCCGGCATCCGATCCATCCCCACTCGATGGGTGGGATTTGCCAACCCGCGCCCATGTCATCGATAGAGCAATCCGTCCCGGGACGGATTGCTTTCTCGATGGAAATCGTGGTGTCAGGGGCCGGCGAGGGCGCCGGACGTGACGGCGCGGATGATGCCGACGACGGTCGAGAGGTAGCGCTGCGAGTGGTTGTAGGAGAGCACGGCCGCCCGCAGGTCGGCGGCCTGCGACAGGTCGCGCCCGCCCGCGCAGAGGTAGTTCGCGGCTGCGAGCGCCGCGTCCTCGATGTTCTGCGGGTCGCGTATGCCGTCGCCGTTGCCGTCAGCGCCCCAGATGCGCCAGGTGGCCGGGATGAACTGCATCGGCCCCACGGCCCGGTCCCAGACGGGGTCGCCGTCGTAGCGTCCGCCGTCGCTGTCGCGGATCGCGGCGTAGTTGCCGCCCGTGAGGGCCGGCCCCCGCACGGGAGGCACCGCGTCGTGCGAGGCGTCGAGCCGGCGGCCGCGGAGCGAGGACGACTCGACCTCACCGATGGCGGCGAGCAGCATGACGGGGATGCGGCACGCGCTCTTCCTCGCCGCGGCAGCCGTGTAGGCCGACCAGATGATCTGCTCCTTGCTGAGGGACCCGTTGCCCGACCCCTTCGGCGGGACCGCGACGGCCGTCGGCACCCGGATGTCGGCTCGCGGCTGCCACGTCGACGACGTGGCGCTCGTGCCGCCGCCCGGCTGCAGCGTCGCCGGGTCGGGAGCGGCCACCCCAGCCTGCGGGTCACCCTGGCCGGCCGGCTGCGCCTGCTGGGCGGTCAGCACCGAGCCGGCAGCGAGCAGGAGGCGTTCGAACAGCGGCGTGACGAGCACCCCGCCGAGTCCGCCGAGGGTGGCCAGGGAGTCGGCGGGGCGCGCCGGGGTGCCCACCGAGCCACCCGAGCCCCCCGACCCACCCGAACCACCTGAGCCCGGCAGCGTCGAGGGGCTCGGGGTGGGGGTCGCGGCCAGCGGTGGCCCGAAGCCGAGGCTGGGCTGCGCCGTCGGCGAGGGCGTGGCGCCGGTGGAGCCGTCGTCAGCGGCGCGCGCCGGGGCGGCCGTGAGCACGGCGCATCCCAGGGCCGCGGCCACCCCCGCCGCGAGCAGGCGCTCCATCCGCTGACGCATCCCCACTGCTCCCTGCTGGTGCGGGCCCGACCCCCTCGGGCCCGCGTCGACTCTTCTCAAGTAGAACGCGAAAGACGCTCGGGCGCCTGCGTATCCGTTTTGTCTGCGTGCACAGCGACCTGACCGGCCACTCGCGCACGTCGCGACGATACCCGGGACCGGAGCAGGGCCAGAGCGGCCAGCCCGCCGAGGACGGCGAGCAGCAGCGCGGTCCAGGCGAGCGGTCCGGCGATGGGAGCTCGTGAGACCAGGGTCTCGACCCGCGTGCTCGGCGCGACGACCCATCGGATCGTGCTGCGCACGTCGTCGAGCCCGCGCCGGTGCACTGTCACGTCGAGGTCGACGGCTCGGTCGGCGGGGAGCTGCAGCCCCGCCGCCCAGCGCGACCCGGTGACCTGCTGTGCCACGACCGGGGTCGAGGCGGAGGGCGACGCCCCTGAGGCGGTGCCGGTGGCGTTGCGGAGGACCACCGTCACACCCGTGACGGGTCCGGGCGAGGGCCGCCGGGTGTCGAAGACGTCGACCATGGCGACGCTGGCTCCGGGACGGTTGGGCCGCAGGGCGACGGTCTGCTGGAGGTCGGCCACGGCACGGCTGTCGACGACGCTCGGCTCGTCGCGCGTCACCAGCTGTGGGGCGGTCGCGGGCTGGCCCGTGGCCAGCAGCCCGCCGAGGGCCGCGACCACGGCGAGGCCCACCGCCTCGCGCCGCAGCCGAGGTACGCGTGTGGCCGAGTCCGAGCGGACCGCTCGCGCGGTGCCCAGCGCGACCAGACCGACGACGGCGGCCGCGACGAGCTTGGCGACGAAGATGCGGCCGTACGTCGTCGTGAGGGCGGCGTCGACGGACACGATGACGTCGCTCGCCAGGTAGACGCCCGAGACCACGACGACCGCCACCGCGCTGGTGGCCGGCACGGTGAAGCGGCGCAGGAGGGCCGCGACGTCGCCCCGCGACAGGCCGAAGCCGCGGGCCCGCACCGCCACGAGCGTGAGCGCCCCCACGGAGCCGAGCCACAGCAGCGACGCGAGCAGGTGGGCCGTCGAGGCCAGCACCCACGTGGCCGCGCCCCGCACGCCGGTGTGGCCGACGAGCACCGTGGCGAGCCCGGCGGCCGCCAGCGCCGAACCTGCGAGGGCGTCACGCCGCCCGGGGGCCGGGCGGGCCGACGATCGAGAGGGCAGCAGCGCCATCGCAGCGACGACGAGGGCCAGCTCCCGGGCTGCCCACCGCACGGCATACGAGCTCGTGACGGCTTGGCCGCCGAACCGCACGACGTCCGCCACGAGCAGGAGCAGCGCGGCCGTAGCGCCCACCCAGAGTGCCTGACGGGCCAGCCGCCGCAGCCGAAGGACGGCGGGCAGGCCGGGAGCGGTCGTGCCGGGTTGCCCGCCTCGCAGCAGGAGCCGGCCCACGACCACCGCACCGAGCCCGGCGGCGAGCGCCGTGAGGACGGCCCACCGGCCGGCCAGCTCGAGCAGGTCGGGAGTGGCCTCGCTCGGGCCCGCGGCCTGGACGGCGCTCTGGACCCCGAAGGCGAGGACGCCGCCGGACTCGTGGAGGTCGTCGGCCGAGAGGGTGCGCCACGTGACGTGGTAGGCGCCGATGCCGAGGGACGGCAGCGCCGCCACCACGGTGGACGGCGACTCCCGGTCCTCGTCGTCGCCAACGAGGGTCAGCTTCGTCGCGGGCAGCCGTCGCCCCTGGGCGTCGGTGACGACGACCTCGGTCGACTCGAGGACGACGTGCTCGGTGAAGTGCAGCTCCACCGAGCGCGGCGCCTGCGAGAGGCTGGAGCCGTCGGACGGCGTGCTCGACGAGAGGTACGCGTGCGCTGATGCCGGCGGGGCAGAGCCGCCGACGACGAGCGCGAAGGCGACGGCCAGGGCGAGAGCGAGCCCCACGGCATACCGGAGCGGGGAGCGCATCACAGCACCGGGACGTGCTCGAGACGGAGGCCGGAGGACTCGATCGTCATCTCCTCGCCGCTGCGCAGGGCGCCACCCGTGTTCTGGTAGACGAAGTAGTAGGTGGCCCCGGCGCGGTTGATGTGGCCCTGGCGCATCATCGAGACCCGCGTCGTGAACGCCGACCGCGCCTCGCTGCGCAGCGTGGGCGGGTGCTTGGTGTCGCCGAGGAAGCGGGTCGCCTTGTCGACGTCGAGCACGACGTAGCTGACGGTGACGAGGCCGCCGTCGCCGACGACGGCGACCCGCGAGAACCGCACGCCGAGCGCCGTCTCCATCTGCGTGGACTGGGGGAACGGTCGCGCGCCGGGGTCGTCGCCGCGGACCAGCCGGCCGGCGACGACGCCCAGGACGGCGACGAGGAGCACGGCTGCGACCGCGACGGCGACGCGGAGCCAGGGTGGCCGCGGCAGCTTCGACGAAGCCGCATCGGGTGTCGGGACGTAGGTGGTGGTGTTCATTCGGACTGCCCTCCGAGGTGCCGGCCGGGGCCACGGGCAGGTGGCCCCGGCACGAGGTGGGACCGGATCAGGGAATGCTGACCCGGGTCGAGACGAACGAGTCGAACCAGGCCGTGCCCGCCATGGTCGACGCGGTGGTGGTTCCGGCGGTGATGCCGAGGCGGGCCGACTGGACCTGCATCCCGGTGCCGGTGTTGTTGCCCGTGAGCGTGTAGCGCACGGTGTTGTCGACGACGAACCGCAGCGACCCTCCGGTGCCCTGGGCCCAGTCGACGCGCACGGTGTGCGCACCGGTGCCGAGCGCGTACGACGCCCCCGTCGTGTTGCCGAGCAGGTTGCGGTTCATGACGACCCGCAGCAGTCGGGACCCGTTGGTGCCGTTCCGCTGGAACTGCACCGCGAACGCCTGACCCGTTGCCGTGCGCCCCTCGAACACCGTCACCCAGGCCGTTCCGGTCACGAGGGTGTTCGGGTTGAAGGAGAACTGCGCGTGGTAGGTCGTCTCGTCGACCGGGCTGTTGTCGGTGACGTACGCCGGCCCGTTCGACGTGCCGCCGGGCAGCGTGACCGCAAGGCCGTAGTTGCCGCTGCCCACGGGGTTGCCGGCCGCGTTGACCACGGCCCGAGCGGCGTTGGTGACGCTCGTCCAGGCCGACAGGTTGCCGCTGTCGAACGTGTCGCTGAAGATCGCGTTCGCGCGGGTCACCTGGACGACCGTCGAGGCCACGTTGCTCCAGCTGCCGGCGGCGTCCTGCACGCGCAGGTTGAACTGCACGGTGCTGGGCTGCATCCCGGCGATCGGGATGTCTGCCGACACGACGCCGTTGGCGTCGGTGAGCTGGACCCGGGTGCCCTTGCCGGCGCCGGGGTCGGTCGTGCCCGTCCAGTACTCGGCCGCCTGGAAGCGCGGACCGACGTAGCCGCTCACCGGTGTCTCGGTGGCCGCCGACGAGAGGGTCAGCGTCGCCGCCCCCGCGGTCGGGTTGGGCGTGCCGGTCAGCGTGCCGAGGACCGGCGCCGTCTTGTCGACGAGGAGCCGCACGAGCGAGTTGTTGGCCGTGAGGCTGCCCCAGTTGCCGGCGGCGTCCTTGCCTCGCACGTAGACGCGGTGCTCACCGGCGGCCATGGCCCGCACCTGGGTGAGCGGGATGAGCCCGTAGACCTGCTCGCTCGGCGAGTCGAGCTTGCCGTCGACGGCGATGAGCGTCAGGCCCGTGCCGCCGGTCGGCGTCGTCGTCGCCGGGTCGATGAAGGCCTCGGCCGCCACGACGTTGCTCTGCAGCCCGTTGCCGGCGTCGCGGTCCTCCAGGTCGGCGGAGATGACGAGGTAGCCGGGGTAGGACTTCGAGCCGACGATGCCGTTCGTCGGGTTGGGCCCGACGGTCGAGGCGTTGACGCCCGGTGCGGTCAGGTCGACGACGAGGTCGACGGGCACGGCCGGTCCCCAGATGTTCTGGGAGTTGCGGCTGTGCACCCACACCTGCGTCGTGCCCTCACCGAGGCCCCGGACCGTCGGCGCCGGGATGGTGCCGGTCTCGGCGACCTTCGTGGCCGACCGGTTGAGCGTCATCGCCGTGCCGGAACCGTTGGCGCCGACCGAGCCGACGAAGAACTCGGCGCCGGTGATGGTGCCGCCGGCGGCGGTGTCGTCGCCCGTCGCGGACACGGTGACGTTGGCTGCGCCGCTGGCCGGCTTCGGGCTGACCGTGGCGGCCACCGTCTGCGGACCCGCCTTGGCGAGGTTGAGGATGACCGACCCGACGACGCCCCACTTGCCCTGGGCGTCGACGGCGCGCACGAAGATCGTGTGCTTGGCCGACGTGAGGCAGTGCAGGTCGACGGGCGGCGTCAGCGAGGCGCACTGGGTCGCGGTGGCGACGGCCGGGATGGTGCCGGTCACCGTCGCCGTCGTGACGCCGAAGGTGCCGGTCATCGCCTGGCCGAAGCCCACGCCGACGGAGGTCGCGTCGTCGACGACGAACTCGGCGCCGCTGACGGCGCTCCCGCCGGTCGTGGCGTCGCTCACGGTCGCGGTGACCGTGACGGCGCTGGTGCCGTCGGACGGGTTGGGCGTGGCCGCGATGTTGGTCGACACCGGCCCCACCTCGTCGCTGCTCGGCGGCGGCGCGTTGGTGTCGAGGAAGGTCATCATGCCGCCGAAGGCCACCGACAGCGGGTCGGCCGTCGACTGGCCGGCGTTGTCGAGCCTCGCTGCGGACTCGAAGACCGCGACCTTCGACTCGGGTCCGCTCGGCACCGTCACCAGCGCGTCAACCGTGACGCCCGGGTCGACGGGCACCACGACGGACGGCTCGGGGAAGGTGAGGGCGTGGCCGGCGTGCGACAGCACGGTCTGCCCGGCGCCGAGGGTGCTCATGGAGTGCAGCTCCGAACCCACGTTGACGTAGTGCAGCAGCACCGTGTGCCCCTGGTCGGTCGGCACGGGGTCGCTCGACGGGAACGGCTTGCCGTTGATGAGCCGGTACGCCGGGTGGTACTCGCGCATGTCGAAGGCCGCGGGGTTCGCGTTGAGGGCGGGGTCGATCTCGCTGAGCACGAGCACCGCCTCGTCGTCGTACGCGTGCCCGTAGGCCGTCCCGTCGCCGAGCACGACGAGCGCACCGGACAGGCCCATGGCCAGCTGCCGGGGGCCGCCCGCCGTGTGGCCCGCCTCGTAGAGGAACGTGCCGGCGCGTGAGGCGGTGAAGGAGTAGCTGGCGGTGCCGCCGGGTGCGACACCCTCGTCCTCCGCGGCAGTGGGCAGGCCCGCCGTGAAGTCGGCAGCCCGCTGCCCCGGGAAGGCCAGCGACGTGGGTTGACCAAGGGCGTTGTGCAGGGTCACCTCGACGCGGTCACCCTGCCGGGCGACGATGACCGGGCCCGGCGCGGTGGCGGCGCCGGCCTCGGTCGTCGAGTAGCCCCAGATCGGGATCGGTTGTCCCAGAACCTGGTTCGTCCCGGTCTTGGCCCAGAGGTCGCAGCGGACGATCTCGGGGTCGGGTGCGGCCGCCGGGATGACGGCGCAGCCCGGCGTCGAGGGCGTGAGCTTGCCCGCCGGGGCCGCGGGGGCGACCGACGGTGCCGCAGCGGCAGGTGCCGCAGCCGCACCGGCCGGCGCGGCGGCATACGGCAGGGCCTGGGCGAACGCGGCCCCCGTGAACGGGACGGTCGCGAGCGCGGTCGTGGCCACCGCGACGCCGAGCCGGCGTCGCATGCTGACTGGTCGAGAGGTCATCGGAACCGTCCTCAGCTCGTCGGGCAGCCGGCGGGCGGGTCGATGCGGAAGACCGTCATCATGCCGCCGAAGGCTGCTCCGTAGTTGGTGGCCTGCTGGAGCGCGTGGCTGTGGGCCACGTGGTAGTACTCGCCGCACTCGTTGTTGACCGTGATGTTCGACGGGAACGTGCCCTTCTGGCCGAGGTAGGGGCTCTCGCTGAACCATGTGTCGGCACCGACGAGGAGCTGGTCGGTGATGACCGGGATCTCGGTCGGGATCGGGTTCGTCGAGGGGTCCCAGTGCTCGACGTCGCGCCAGTCCATCAGCGCGTCGACGGTCTGGCCGGGCATGACGTCGATGTCGTACTTGAGGTACGAGAGGTCCTGCGGCTTGGTCGGATCGGTGCCCTGCAGCGGCCGGCCGTCCTTGTTGACGACCCGCTCGTCGCTGCCGTGCGGGTGGAACGGGTAGTTGACCCGGCCCGCGTTGACGTAGCGGATAACCGCCGGCAGCGGGTTCGTCGTCGCGTCGTACGGCTTGATGTGCACGAGCGCGCCGTACGGCTGGCTCGGCAGCCACGACGCGTTGTTGGGCGCCAGGGTGTCGGGCATGCTGCGGCCGTTGATGAGGTAGTAGCGCGCGTTGTACGCCGACCAGTCCACGGGCTGGTTGCGCTCGACGGCCAGGTGCACGTCGGGGTCGACCTCCGAGAGGAGGTAGACGTACTCGTGCTGGGGGCTGAACACGGAGTCGGCGCGGTCGTTGACCTGTGCCGAGGCGGTCGCCGGTCGCACGACGAGCGTGCCGTAGAGGCCCATCTGCTGCTGCTTGGTGACGTCCGTGCCGCTCGAGTAGAGGTACGTGCCGGGCGAGCCTGCGGTGAACGTGTAGGTCACGGATCCGCCTGAGGCAGCGGCCGGCTGGACCATCGAGGTCAGCGAGCCACCCGAGTCGAACTGCGGCTGGGCCGGGTTGCCGTTCGCCTTGACCGCGGACTGGCCCGGGAAGAGCATCGAGGTCGCCTCGGGCAGGTCGTTGTGCAGGATGACCGTGACCTGGCGGCCGGACGTGACGCACAGGACCGGGCCGGGCAGCTGGAAGTTGCCCGCGCTCATGCCGTAGCCCCACATGTAGATGGAGTTGCCGTCCGGCGTCGAGATGTAGCCGGAGCGGGCGGTGAGGGAGAAGGTCTGCTGGGCGTCCTGCTCGCACAGCAGGCCCTCCGACGTGGCGGCCTGGGCTCCCGCGTTGGAGCCGAAGGCAACCGCGGCGACGACGGCGAAGACGGCACCGAGAACGGTGATCCGCCGCTTCGCCCTGGTCGCTCTGTTCGCCGGGGTGCGTCGTAGGGTGCCGACGATGTCGTGACGTCGTGGTCGGTTGAGTCGCATGGTCGTCCTCCGTCGGCTCTCAGGTGTTGGGCTGGGTCTGCGGCCCGTACGTCCCGGCGGCGCCGACGCGGAGGACGGTCATCATGCCGCCCCAGCCGGTGCCACCGCCGTTGCCCAGGTACGCGTAGTTGCGGTCGTAGAACAGGTACTCGCCCGTCCTGCGGGGAGTCACGAGCACGTCGCGGCTCTCGCCGGGGCCGACGTCGACGGTGTTGGTGACCTGGTAGTTCGACGTGCCGTCGCGACCGCGCAGCAGGGCCGCGTCCTTGGCCACCACCTGCATGTCGACGTTGTCGAGCGTGAAGGCGTGGTTCTGGTAGCCGAGGTTCGACAGCCGCAGCAGCACCGTCTCGTTCACGTTGCACGTGATGAGCGACGAGATCGGCTGATACTGAAGGCGTCCCGCGGCCGTGCTCTTCGGGTCGCCGGGTGGGGCGATCGTGTCGGGGTAGCCGCGACCGTTGAGCAGCCAGAAGCTGGGCGCGTAGTCGGTCCAGTCGCTGACCTGGATGTGGGCGTCGCGGTAGTGCGCGGCCGACCACAGCTCGGTGACCATGAAGGCGAACTCGCGGTCGTAGCGGGTGCTGCCGTCGCCGTCGTTGTACGCGTACTTCGTGCCGATCGGGTCTCCGTTGACGGGCGCCCGGTTCTGCGCGGGACGGATGAAGACCATCCCCGTCATGCCCATCTGCACGTGCTCCACGTCCTCGAAGTGGCAGTGGTACATGTACGTTCCGGCGTCGTGCGGCCGGTAGTGGTAGGAGAGGTCGCGCCCGATCGGCACAGCCAGTGAGAGCTCCGGCACGCCGTCGAAGAGCGGGATGGCGTTGACGAAGCCGTGCCAGTGCAGCGTGTGGCCGTCGAAGAGGTCCGGCCGCATGAGCAGCCCGAGGTTCGAGAGCGTGATCGTCACCTCGTCGCCCTCGTCGAAGGCGAGCATCGGGGCGCTCACCTGCGCCTTGCCGCGCACGGCAGCGACCTCGGCGGCCGTCGACATCTGCGTCACGTCGCGGAAGCCGAAGACGTAGGTGTCGAAGCCGTCCGGCGCGAGCGAGTCGGGGAAGAACGGCAGGTCGGGCGGCGAGCCGGTGGGCATGCTCACCCAGCCGTCGGTGCCGACGAGGTGCACCGACTTCACGTTGCCGGTGGCGGCTGCCTGAACGACGGTCGGTCGCTGGGCGGGCTGCCCGAAGCTGAGGCGGGTGCCGAGGAAGACGCTGCCGATGGCGCCGGCGCCGCCGAGCATCACGGCACGTCGGCCGAGCCCCGCTCGGGCGTGGTGGTCGTCGGGGTGGTCGTCGGGGCGGTCGTCGGGGACGGAGCGTGGGTCGTCGGTCATGTCGAGCTCCTGTGGTCGGTCCGGCGCCGTGGCCGGGGTGTGCGGTCTGTGGTGGTCGTGCCGTGGTGGCGAAGGGGTTGGGAGCAGCTGGCCGGGGGTCGGGGGCCGCGGTGGCGGGCCCAGGACCCCGGGGCGCCGGGGGAGGCCTTGAGGGGGAGTCAGGCCAGGGAGGAGGCGCCCCGGGGTCTGGGGGTCCATCAGGGGACGAACTGGTCCGACCCCGCGTCGTACCGTCCTGTCGTGCTCGGCCTCGCCTGGCCGTCGATGTCGCGCGCGGCCGCGCTGACCGTGACGTTCCACGGCGTGGTGATCCCGAAGACGGTCTGGCTGCCGTAGGTCACCGTCGTGCTCGCCGTGCCCTTGGCGTATGCCGCCGAGGTCGTCCCCGCGAGGTGGTAGTCCGCACGGAGCCGGGGCGGCAGCAGGGCCGTCACGATGGCCGCCTCGCGGAAGGCGGGGAAGGTGCGCGCTGCGAGCACCGTCACGGTCAGCTCGGGCGTCGGGTCGACGAAGCCGACCGTGTCGGTGAACGTCACGTTCTGTCCGCCGTCGGTGCCCGTCGCCGTCTGGAGCACGCTCGAGACCGGGTGCAGGGTGCCGGGGCCGCCGACGACCGCCATGTCCCAGTGGTCCGTCGAGTTCGCGCTGCCGTCGGGCAGGGTGCCGCCGATGCCGTAGACGTAGCCACCGATGAACGTGCCGGCCCGGTTGTCGTTGAAGACGTTGTCGAGCAGGGCCGGGTTGCTGAACGTCGCCTGGCCGTTGACCTTGAGGAGCGCGAAGCCGGTGAGGCCGCTGCTGTTCAGCCGAGCCATGAGCGGGTCGCTGTTGGGCCCGGTCGACAGGCCGGCGGGAGCCGGCTGCCCGTCGGAGGTGACCGCCGTGGCCGTCGTCATGTTGCCGACGACGGTGTTGTCGACGATGGTGACGAAGGGCGCGTCGTCGAGGGCGATGCCGCCACCCTCGTGGGCCGAGACGTTGTTGCTGATCGTGTTGTTGCTGATCGTGATCGTCTGCGGGTCAGCCTTGGTGACGTGGGTGCCGGCCACCTGGAGCAGTCGGATGCCGCCGCCGTCGTCGCTCGCCAGGTTGGCGTCGATGACGTTGCCGTCGATCGTGACCGCGCCCGTGCCGGGGCTGAGCCCGGTCGGCGTCGCGGGCAGCTCGCCGGCGACCATGACCGCGCCGCCCTCGTCGTAGGAGCTGTTGAACCAGATGGTGTTGCCGGCGATGGTGCCGCCGTTGTTGCCGGTCGGGTTCGACATGTAGCCGAAGGCCGTCAGGGCGCCGCCGTACTCCGCGGAGAAGTTGCCGCAGATGGCGTTGTGCTGGACCTTGTAGCCGTCGCTGCCGGTGAAGAGCCCGATGCCGCCGGCGAGGTTCGTGCCGCCGTTGTTGAGCACCTGGTTGTCGGCGATGACGGTGTCGTAGTTGCGGTTGTCACCGGTGTAGGGCGTGCCCACCCGGATGCCGCCGCCGTAGCTTCCGCTGTTGCCGACGATGAGGTTGTCGGTGATGCGGACGTTGCGGTTGTTGTTGTGCAGGTAGATGCCGCCGCCCTGGGTGACGAGGGCCCCGCTGGCGCCGTACGGCGTCGTGACCCGTCCGGTGAGGACGTTGACGTTGCCGGGGAAGTCGGCCTGCGAGCCGCCCGTCACCTGCAGTCCGTCGATGGCCACGGGGTATGCCGTGTCGGACACGGGTGCCCGCGGGTCGTCGAGCACGGTGATCGTCGCTGCGTCGGGCACGTCGAGCTCACCGCTGTAGGTCAGCGAGCCCAGGAGGGTGATCCAGGCCTGGCCTGCCGGCAGGTCGGGGCTGAACCCGGAGCCGTCGAGGATCGAGCCGGGAACCCACGTGCTGGAGCCGTCCGCGTTGGTGGTGAAGCCGCCGGGGCCGACGCCCTGGATCGCGACGCGGTGGTGCACGACGAGGTTCTCGTTGTACTCGCCGCGCGGGTTGAGCGACGAGGTGGCACCGGGCCACACCACGACGAGCCAGTACCTCCACGCCGACGTCGGGGCCGCTGCCTCGAGCGCCTTCTGGACGGTCGGGTACTGCTTGCCCGGACCCACCTCGACGACGCGCGGGTTGAACGCCGTGGAGGCATTCCCGCTGGGAGCCGCGGTGGGGGCGGTACCCAGGTTCCAGATGGTGATCCCGTTGTAGGACGACCGCTTGGAGGTGGCGTTGGTGATCGCGACCTTGAGGGCCCCACGGCTGTTCGCCGAGACGGCGGGCACGGTGAAGGCGACCTTCGTGTCGGACCAGCTGCCCACGCTCACGCCCGTCACGGCCGCTCCTGCCGAGTTCGTCAGGGTGACGGTTCCCGTGGTGGCCCCGAAGCCGGTGCCCGTGACGGTGACGACGCGGCCGGTGGCGGGAGTGGCGCCCGTGGGACGCAGGTAGGGGTGGTCGACGGCGAGCAGCTGCGGGTCGGTCGTGCCGAGGTTGCAGCGGGCCGGGTTCGACGCGGTGGTCCCGGGTGCGAGCACGGTCGCGGCCGCCTGGGTCGGCGCCGTGTCGGTCACCGTGAAGAGGCCGGGCCAGCCCTGGAAGTTCGTGCTGATGGTGCGGTAGCCAGGGTCGTAGTCGGGGTTGGGGTCACCCGGAGCGCCCGGGTCGTTGCCGGTGAACCGGTACATGTTGGGGCACGGGCCGGCCGGGACCGGGCAGTTGTACGTGCCGGTGGAGGGCTCGAGCGCCTCGTAGAAGCCGTTGAAGTCGGTGTGCGTCGTGTCGACGAGGCGTCCGCTCCAGTCGTAGAGGCCGACGGGCACGTGGGGCAGGCCCTGCGCCTCGCCGTAGTTGGCGCTGCGCTTGTCGAGCGAGAGCCCCAGGTCGTTGATCGTCAGACCCCAGAAGTGCGTCGGGATCGGGACGGGCGTGAAGAGGTTGAAGTTGGGCGCCACGGTCTGGCCGCTGCGCACGGTGACGAGCTTCGCGTCGCAGAGCGGGCGGTCCTGGCCCTCGAAGGGGCTGCCGCCGCCGTCGCGGAAGGCCGGGTTGGTGACGCGGACGGTGTGGAACGCGCCGGCGCAGGAGGAGATGATGCCGGCACCCTGCGACGGGGGCTGGGTCGGCGGGAGCGGGTCGTTGCCCGTGCCCGGGTCGCCGGCAGCGGCCTCGGCCGTGGTCGGCGGGAAGTTCTCCTGCGACAGGTAGCTGTCGCCGTCGAAGACGTTGACGTCCTCCTCACGCGTCACCTGGTACATCGGCTTGCCGTCGACCGGGTCGTTCGGCACCTCGACCGTGGTGATGTAGTCGCCGGCCGGCAGGTCGCCGAAGCCGTAGTTGCCGTTGACGGTCTGGCCGGCCGCACCCGGGGTGCTGTCGGACGCGCCCACCTGGACGCCCATCATCGGCGCCTCGACGCAGAGGTTGTTCGCGTCGGTCCCGGACTCGGGCAGGGCAAGCTGGTCGGTGAGCTCGGTGCCGTCCCACTGGCGGGCGGTGCAGCCCCGCGGTGGGGCCCACTCCTCGCTCGTGTAGGCGGGCTGGACCTCCGGGCCCTTGACGAGGGCGCCGCGCTCGGGGTCGGGGTTCTTGATGGTCGGCGGCTGGCTCGGGTCGGTCGCGTACGCCGGGTTCGGCACCGACAGCGGCACGATGGCCTTGCCCTGGCGGCACGAGTTCGCCTTCTCCTCAGCCGTCGTGGCCGTGCAGGCGACCGACTCGAAGACGTGCACGTTCACGTCGGGGATCCCGGGCTGGTAGTCCTCGCTGACGGCGTCGGCCGGGTCGAGCTCGTTGCGGGTGACGTCGTAGGAGACGGTGGCGGCGATGCCGCCGTTCTCGTTGACGGCATACGGCTCGACGCCCCAGTCGATGCGGCCCGAGAGTCCGATGATCGGCAGGAAGTTGATGTCGACGAGGCCGCCGAGCTGCGTCGTCTCACTGTCCTCGTTGTCGGCCTGGTAGGTGACGCCGGTCGTGCGGTAGCGGGTGTTGAAGGCCTCGAGGACGAGCCACTTGCCGAGCGGGTAGCCCTCCTTGATGTCGTACGCGCCGTCGTCGCCGGTGTTGGTCAGGTTGGTGTACTGGTCCATGAGCGAGTTGTCGCGCTCGCGCACGGTCAGGGTGAAGCCGGGCACCGGCTGCTCACCGGGGTCGCGCTTGCCGTTGCCGTTGTCGTCGATGAAGACGGTGCCGCGCACGTGGGTGAACCAGCCGACGAGCATCTTGTTGCCGACGTCGACGAGCTCGCCGCCGGAGACCTCGACGTTGAAGCTCCAGAGGATGTAGTCCTGGGCGTCGTCCCACAGCGTCAGCTGGTAGGTGCCGTCGGGGACGTTCTTGATGTCGAAGGTGCCGTTGGCCGCGCCGCGACCGGCGTAGACCACGGCGTCGCCGCCGTCGAGGTCGGAGAGGGCGACCCAGGGCGAGGCGATCGGACCGGCGGACTTCGCCCCGGCCCAGCCGGTCTCGGGGACGACCTGGCCGTTCTGGCCCCCGATGTACGGCAGCCCCGCGACGACGACGCCCTTGATCTCGCCGGTGGCCGTCGAGGTGGGCAGCGCCTTGACGCGCACGAAGCCGAACTGGGTGGCCGGCACAGGCTCGGCGCCCTTGAGGAACTCGGTGTCGAGGCCGGTGTCGCCCTCCTGGACCCAGATGTCGTGGTCGTGGCCGCCCTCGAGCGTCGTCGTCTGCACCCAGCCGGACTGGCCGGCCGGCGGCGACACGGTGGCGCCGTAGCGGTTCGGGCCGAGGTTGGGGATCGTGATGACACCGGAGGCGTCACTGGTGCACTTGCCGGTCGCCCGCGTCGTGTCGACGAGCGGCTTGCCGGCGGCGTCGAAACGCACGCGCCCGGCGGAGTCGTGGAGGTAGACGGTGCACAGGGCGTTGCCGTAGTAGTCCACCGTCACCGGGCCGAGCACGTCGGTGAGGTTGCCGGTGAAGCCGGCCAGCCCCCGCTCGGCGTCGGCCTCGTAGGTGCCGTCGGCGGGAACGCTGTCGTCGAAGACCTGGATCTTGATCGTGGCCAGCGGCAGCGGCAGGGGCTGCATCTCGACGGCCACGGCCGACTCACGGCCGGCGACCACGGTGAAGTGGGCGCCGTCGATCTTGTAGCCGTCGGCCGTCACGGAGACGAGGTACCTGCCGGGCGCGAGCCCCTGCAGCTTCGTCCCGGCGGACAGGTCGGTCTCGTCGCCCTGGGCGACGATCTTCGCGAACCCGGAGGTGGTGCGCACCGACGGCCAGGGGCACGTGTCGGCGTACGGCTCGGTGGGGTCACCGGGGTTCGTCGACGACGGCTTGGTGCTGCCGCCGGGCGCCCGGGACGGAAGGCACTGGTCCAGCAGCGGATTCGCGTCGCTGCCGGGGTTGCCCGTGCTGTCCTCGTTGATCATCCACTTGTAGCTGGTGACCGCATCGCCCTTCTGGATGAAGCCCGGCCCGGTGTTGACGCTCCGGGCACTGCTGACCTTCATCGAGATGCAGCCCTTGCCCGCCACGCCGCCGGTCGGGCAGTCGCCCACCGTGGTGACCGCGGGCGCGACGGCGGGTGCCGCCGCAGGCGCCGCCACGGCAGGCGCCGGGGCGGCGACGGCGGACGCAGCGAGCGGACCGCCCAGCTGCGCGACGCCGGAGATCGCCATCGCGGTGAGGCCGGCGATGAGCGAGAACGAGCGCCTGGACGTCTTGGGTGAGATCACGGCAACCCCCATCTGAGGACCGAGCGGGCCCCGTGCGAGCCCGTCGTCCCGCGACCGTCGCACCGACGCCTCCGGCGTCGCGGCGGGATCGGTGCACCGCTCAGGGAACTGTCATGCGAGCGGTGCACGACGGCTCACACTGGCGTCAGGTCCCCTTGAGGCTCCTGTCATGAACCTGTCAGGTTGGTGCCCCGAACTGTCCCGCTTCGCCCCCTCTCGTCACGTTCGCGAAAGGGACTTCTCGGGCATCGCTTCCGGCGCTGTTCCAGTCCTGCTCTACTGGTCGGCAGGCTCGGGGATCTGGGGGAAGGGGCCGCACATGGCCAAGGTCATGGTCGTCGACGACGAAGAGCGAGTGCGCGGGCTGCTGACGCGCTCACTGACCTCCGAGGGGCACTCGGTGATCACCGCTGCGACGGCGCGCGCAGCCATCGACCGACTCGCGACGACGGACGTCGACCTGGTCGTGCTCGACCTCGTCATGCCCGGCGCGAGCGGGCTCACGGTGCTCGAGTCGATCCACGAGCGGCACGACACGACACCGGTCATCGTGCTGTCCGGGGTCACCGACGTGGGCACCCGTGTCGAGGCGCTCGACCGCGGGGCCGTCGACGTCGTCGCCAAGCCGTTCAGCCTCACCGAGCTGCTCGCGCGCGTGCGCCGCAACGTCGGAGCCGCCCGGGCCGAGCCCGACGACCGCTTCCTCAGCGCGGGCGGCATACGCCTCGACCTCAGCCGGCGACGGGCCACCTTCCGCGACGTCAGCGCGTCGTTGACGGAGCGGGAGTTCAGCCTGCTCGCGCACCTGATGCGCCGCAAGGGCCAGGTCTGCCGGCGCGAGGAGCTGCTCCACGACGTGTGGCACCTCGACTTCGACCCGGGCAGCAACGTCGTGGAGGTGTGCGTGGGCCGGCTGCGGAGCAAGCTCGGCCAGGACATCCCGGTCGAGACCCTGCGCGGCGTCGGCTACGGGCTCTACGAGGAGCCGTGATGCGCCACCGGATGGTCGTCACGTGGAGCGTGGTCGCCGCGATCTGCTCGTTCCTGATGATCGCCGTCCCCGGCAGCGAGACCGTGCCCTACCACATCGCTTGGGCCGCCTTCGCGCTCTGCTTCGGCCTCGAGCAGTGGAGCCGGCGGGCCACGTGGGTCGGCCTCGGCGTCTTCACCGTCGTGACGGGGGCGATCATCGTCTACCGGGCGGCCACCGAGGTGCTCGACTGGCAGGAGACCGCCGAGATCCCGTTGATGCTGCTGCTCATGGCGCTCATGATCTGGCACGTGCGCCGGCGCCAGCAGGCCCTCGCCGACCTCACGGCGAGTGCCGCCCGCGAGCGGGCCGAGTCGACGATGCGCGAGCTGCTCACCCTCCGCACCTCACACGAGATGCGGTCGCCGCTCACCATCGCCCGCGGCTACCTCGAGATGATGCTCGAACGCCCGCGCTCGACCAACGACCTCGAGGACCTCCAGGTCGTCGACGAGGAGCTCGCGCGCCTGACCCGGGTCTGCGAGCGGCTGGTGCGGAGCATGCGGCTCGGCGGCGACCTGGAGGTGACGGACGTGCACCTCGGCAGCCTGCTGGGCCAGACTGCCGAACGCTGGTCGGCCGTGGCCACCCGTCGCTGGCAGGTGGAGCCCACCTCCGAGGTGCTGACCTGCTCGAGCGAGCGCCTGCGTGCCTGCCTCGACACGATGATCGAGAACGCCCTGCGCTACACCGACGACGACGACGACACCGTGGTGCTCTACGCGCGGCCGCTCAAGGACGCGGTCGCCGTCGGGGTCGCCGACTCCGGTCGGGGCTTCAGCAGCGACGTGCTGCGTTCGGCGGCCGCGCACTGGCCCGACCTGACCATGGACGGCGTGCGCGACGACCTCTCCCAGACGGGCCTCGGGCTCTCGCTCGTGCGCGACGTGGCGACCCGGCGCGGCGGCTGGGTGCAGCTGGGCGTCTCGCCGTGGGGCGGCGCCGACGTGTCGATGGTCCTGCCGCGCCAGACGGAGTCCCGCCTGCCGAAGGGCCCGCGCCTTGGCGTCGGCACGGAGCCGCGACCCGTCAGCGCGCCTTGACCGTGAGGACGGGGCAGGGGGCGTCGAGCAGCACCTGCTGAGCGGTGCTGCCCGTCACGAGCTTGCCTACCGGTGACCGTCGGCGCATGCCGATGACGACGAGGTCAGCCCCGACCTCGGCCGCCGCGCCGACGATCTCCTCCGCCGCGGAGCGACCAGAGGTCGGCTGACGCACCTCGTGAGGGATGTCGGCGTTGGCCAGCTGGAGGTCGATGGTGTCGATGTCCTCGGCCGTCGCGAAGCTCTTGTCGGCGTAGTTGCCGTCGCGTCCGGTGTTGACGACCGTGAGGTGTGACCGCTCCGACTGGGCGAGGGCGATCGCCGCGTCGAGCGCGGCGATCCCCTCCCGTGTCGGGATGTAGCCGACCACGATCTTGGGGAACATGCTTCTCCTGACGGTGAGCAGGGCGTTGGGTCCGGCGCTCAGTCTTCGAGCCGCATGGCTCCGGTCATCACCGCGACGCCGTCGGTCATGGAGTGCGACGACGGCGTGATGACGCCGGCCCTACCACCGAGACGCTGGATGTGGATGCGGTCCGCGACGTCCCACACGTGCGGCATGTTGTGTGAGATGAGGATGACCCCGAGGCCGCGGTCGCGCAGCTGCCGGATCATCTCGAGCACCTGGTTGCCCTCCTTGACGCCGAGCGCGGCCGTCGGCTCGTCGAGGATGACGACCTTGCCCCCGAACGCCGCCGCACGGCTCACCGCGACGGCTTGGCGTTGGCCGCCCGACAGCGTCTCGACGGCTTGGCCCATGTTCTGGATGGTCTGAATGCCGAGGTCCTGGACTGCCTGTCCCGCTCGCTCCTTCATCCCCTTCTTGTCGAGCATGCGGAACACCGAGCCGAGCACACCCGGACGACGCTCCTCACGGGCGAGGTAGAGGTTGCTCGCGATGTCGAGGGCGGGGATGACGGCCAGCTGCTGGTAGACCGTCTCGATCCCTGCGTCGCGGGCGTCCTGTGGACGCTTGAAGTGCACGACCTGATCGTCGAGGCGGATCTCGCCCGAGTCGGGCACCAGGGCGCCCGTCAGACACTTGATCAGCGTCGACTTGCCCGCGCCGTTGTCGCCGATGACGGCAAGCACCTCGCCGGGATAGAGGTCGAGATCGACCCCGTCGAGGCCGACGACCCGGCCGAAGGTCTTGACCAGACCGCGCGCCGAGAGCACCGGATGGGTGCGGTCGCCGCTCGGTTCGGCCGTGGAGAAGAGCCCGCCGTGGTGGGCGACCGGCTGGTCGGTGATGGACGCGTCGGCACTCATGCCTTGACCTTCCTGATCCACTGGTCGACCGAGACCGCGACGATGACGAGCACGCCCGTGGCGAGGACGCGGAACTGCTGGTCGATGCCTGCGAGCGAGAGACCGAACTGGAGGGACTGCACGATCAGGGCGCCGATGAGCGTTCCGATGAGCCGCCCCCGACCACCGAAGAGGCTCGTGCCGCCGATGACGACCGCGGTGATGCTGTTGAGGTTGGCGTCGACGATGGCGTTGGGCGTCGCGGCGCCAGAGCGGCCGATCAGGACCCAGGCCGCGAGGCCGTAGATGAGCCCGGCAACGGTGTAGACGGTGAGGAGCACCCGCTGGGTGCCCACGCCCGAGAGGCGGGCCGACTCGCGGTCGTCGCCGACGGCATACACGTGGCGCCCCCACGCGGTCTGCGACAGCGCGAAGCCGACCACGGCGTACATCACGGCGACCGCGATCACGCCCCACGTGAGGCGGAAGCCGCCCCGTGGGCCGAAGCCCTCGCCGAGGAAGTTGAGGATGGACGGCAGGTGGTCGGCCTGGATGCTGGAGCCGCCCGAGTAGAGCAGGGCGATCGCGGTGAAGATGCTCAGCGTGCCGAGGGTGACGATGAACGGCGGCAGGGCCAGCCGGGTCACGAGCAGGCCGTTGAGCAGCCCTGCCCCGACGGCCAGGAGCAGGCCGATGAGCAGGGCCACGATGCCGTTCATCCCGCCGTCCTTGGCGAGCGTGGCCATCACCATCATCGACAGGATGGTGATGGCGCCGACGGACAGGTCGATGCCGGCCGTGAGGATGATGAGCGTCTGGCCGATGGCGAGCGCGGCCACGACGGCGGTCTGCTGCAGCAGCAGGCCGAGCGACGACGGCGTCGCGAAGCGCGAGTTCATCGCGGTGAACGCGACGAAGGCGATGACGAGGATGAGCATCGGGCTCAGCCACGGGTAACCGTGGAGCAGGTGCTGCACCCGCTGCAGGGGGCTCTGCTGCCGCCGAGCGAACTCGGCGGCAGCAGACTGGGTGGTGGTCATGGCTCAGTTGCCCCAGCAGATCTTGGCCGCCTCGGCCGAGGTGATGCTGTCGACGCCCTCGACCTTCTTGTCGGTCACGAGCGCGACGCCGGTGTTGTAGAAGTCGAGCCCGGGCGACACCTGCGGCTTCTCACCACCGCGGGCGATCTTGGCGATGGCCTCCATGCCGAGCGTCGCCATCTTGAGCGGGTACTGCTGGGCGGTGGCCCCGATGACACCGTCGGTGACCGACTTGACGCCGGCGCAGCCGCCGTCGACCGAGACGATGAGGGCCGTCTTCCCCTGAGCCTGCAGGGCCGCGTTGGCTCCGACGGCGGTGGGCTCGTTGATCGTGTAGACGAGGTTGATGTCGGGGTTCTTGGAGAGGCACTTCTCCATCGCCGTGCGGCCGCCGTCCTCGGCGCCGTTGCCGGGCTCGTTGCAGACGATGGTGTAGTCGCCGCCCTTGCCACCGGTGTACTTGCCCGTCTTCGCCTCGTCGCCGTTCTTCTTCGGGTCCTTGACGTCGATGCCCATGCCCTCGAGGAAGCCCTGGTCGCGGTTGTAGTCGACGGAGACGATCTTGTCGTTGAAGAGGTCGAGCAGCGCGATGACGGCGGGCTTGCCCGCGAGCTGGCCTGCGGCCCATTGACCGTCGAGCTTGCCCGCGGCGCGGTTGTCGGTGGCGAAGGTGATGTCGACGGTGTCGGCCGGGTCCGGCGGCGTGTCCAGGGCGATGACGTAGAGGCCGGCGTCGCGCGCCTTCTTCATGGCGGCGTTGACGCCGTTGCTCATCGGCGTGATCAGAATTCCCTTGTCGCCGCGCGCGATGGCGTCCTCGATCGCCGTGATCTGGCCCGCGTCGTCGCCCTCCTGTTTGCCGGAGGCCACCGTCAGCTGGACGTTGTTCTTCTCGGCGTCGGCCTTGGCGCCCTTCTGCATCGCGACGAAGAACGGGTTGGTCGAGTCCTTGGTGATGAGGGAGACACCGACCTTCTCCTCGCCGCCTCCGCCGCCTCCGCTGGCGCCGCCTGAGCCACCCGAGCCGCCGTCCGAGCTTCCGCAAGCGGCGACCCCGAGGAGCAGTGTGACTGCGGACACCGCCACGAGCGCCCTGCGTCCGGCGCGCCGCGACGAGATGAGGAAGGAACTGCGGTGCATGGCGTAGACCTCTCTGTCTGCCGTCGTCTCGTGACAACGTTGTCAGGACGATTTATAGAGCGCCACTTGTGCGGCCGTCAAGGGATCCGATACACATCGCAACGTGGATGAGACAACGATGTCAGGGCGCAGCGCCTCGCACGGGCGCATCGGCACACCGGACGCGGGACGCCCGGTGGCGCGCGCGACCATGAAGGACGTCGCGGCCCTGGCCGGGGTCAGCCTCAAGACCGTCTCGCGGGTCGTGAACCGCGAGGCGGGTGTGTCGGCAGCAGTGCGCGAGCGGGTGGAGCTCGCGGCCTCCCGGCTCGACTACTCCCACAACGTCCACGCGAGCAACCTGCGCCGGGCCGGCAGCCGCACCGGCACGGTCGGCGCGCTGTTGCAGGACGTCAGCAACAGCTTCTCTGCGAGCCTGCTGCGCACTCTGGAGGACGTCGCCCGGGCGCACCAGACCGCAGTGCTGGCGGCCAGCCTCGACGAGGAGGAGGGCCGCGAGGTCGCTCTGGTACGAGGACTGGTCGCACGGCGGGTCGACGGGCTCGTGCTGATGCCCGCGACGTCGCGCCACGAGTACCTCGCGGCGGAGCTGCGCGCCGGCCTGCCAACCGTCTTCGTCGACCGCCTGCCTCACGGTGTCAACGCCGACTCGGTCACCGTTGACAACGTGCTCGGCTCCCGGCAGGCGGTCGAGCACCTTGTCCGGCACGGTCACCGCCGCATCGCCCTGCTGCTCGACCTCGCCACCATCCAGACCGCCCAGGACCGCCTCCGCGGCTGTCGGCAGGCCATGGACGCGGCAGACATCCCGGTCGACGACCGCGTGGAGATCATGGACCTGCGCACTCCCGAGGCGGCCGAGCAGGCCGTCCGCGCCCTTTACCGGGAAAGCCCTACTCCGACAGCGATCTTCGCCGGGCGCAATGATCTCGCCATCGGTGCGGTGCGAGCTCTTCGGTCGCTCGGCCTCAGCCATCGCGTTGCCGTCATCGGCTTCGACGACTTCCCGCTCGCCGACCTGCTCGACCCGGCACTGACGGTGGTTCGGCAGAACGTCGGGCAGATTGGTGCCGAGGTGGGACGGCTGCTCTTCGCCCGCATCGCCGGTGACACGTCTCCGCCGCGCCGAGTGGTCATCGAACCCACACTCGTGGTGCGCGGGTCGGGCGAGATCCGACCGTCATGACGGATCAGCTCAGCGAGAACGACGCCGCCACGCCAAGCGCACGGGCTGACCCGGCCGCAGCTGTGCCGCACGGGCGAGTGCCTCTGGCGTGAGCACCGCGACGACGGGATAGCCGCCCGTCACCGGGTGGTCGGCGAGGAAGACGACCGGCTCGCCACCGGCGGGCACCTGCACGGCGCCGGCGACCAGGCCCTCGCTCGGCAGCTCACGGTCCTCGTATGCCGGCTGGCGACGAATCGCTCTGCCCTCCAGTCGGATCCCCACTCGGTTGCTGCGAGCAGAGACGGTGCGCACGTCGGTGTCGAGGTCGGTGAGGTCGCACCAGTCGACTCTCGGGCCGGGGTCGACCTCGAGCACGACGAGGCCGTCGGGGGCGCCCGGGTCGTGCGGCGCGACGTCGACGACGGGGAACGTGCGGGGCGCGGCGCCCACGGGCAGCACGTCGTCGACGGCCGGCACCGCAGGCCCGAGCCCCGAGAGCGTGTCGGTCGACCGCGATCCCAGCACGGGCGGCACCGCGATGCCGCCACGCACGGCGAGCCAGGTGCGCAGACCGGCACTCGGCGTGCCCAGGGTGAGCACCTGCCCGTCGGCGAGCAGGACGGGAGCCGCGTGCGCCACCGGCCGGCCGTCGACGTCCGCCGGGCACGGGGCGCCCGTGAGCGCCACGACCATGTCTCCGCGCGCTCGCACCGCGAGGCCGCCAAGCATCACCTCGAGGGATGCCGGCGCCGGCTCGCCCTCGTCGTCCCCGTCGACCACGTGCCCCACCAGCCGCAGCCCGAGCAGGTATGCCGCCGGGTCGGCTGCGCCCGATCGCCCCACACCCACGTCGGCGAGGCCGGGTCTGCCGAGGTCCTCGACCAGCGTGAGCGGCCCGGTCGCCAGCACCTCGAGACTGCGCTGCGCCTCAGGGCGGCGCGTTGCGGGGAGCGTGTCGGGAGCGGTCAACTCACCACGGCGGTCCGAAGGCGACCCCGCGTCGGGTGGGGCGCCGGTCGATCCGGCGTCGACGAAGCGCACCGTCATGCCGGGCGTGAGCAGGGCGGGTGGGGCGCGGTGGACGTCGAAGAGGACGGTGTCGGTCGTGCCGAGCAGCTGCCATCCTCCCGGTGAGTCCTGCGGGTAGATGCCACTGAACTCCCCTGCGAGAGCGACCGATCCGGCCGGAACGCGGGTGCGCGGGTCGGCTCGTCGAGGCACCCTCAGTCGCGGGTCCCCGCCGACGAGGTAGGCGAAGCCGGGCGCGAACCCACCGAAGCCGACGCGCCAGGTGGTGCCGGTGTGCGCCTCGACCACCTCGGCCCGGGAGAGCCCGGTCAGCCGCGCGACCTCGTCGAGATCGGCGCCGTCGTAGCGGACCGCGACCTCGACCGGCTCGGTCTCGTTGCGCCGTTCCAGCACGTCGGCGTCGGCGGCCAGCTCGAGGCAGGCGCGCCCGACGTCGCCGCGGCGTCCGGGATCCCGCAGCACGACGAGCACCGTGCGCGCGCCGACGACGAGGTGCTCGACGAGCTCCCGGTCCAGGTCCGCGAGCCGCGCGCGCAGCGCGAGAGCCGCGGAGGTGTCGGCCACCTCGACGAGCCAGGCCGACTCGCCCATCGGCAGCAGTCGCGCCTCCATCGCCGGGCCCGGATCAGCCTGCGAACGGGCGGATCTCGATGGCGGCCGCCTCGAGTGCGCGCCGCACCGACCGCGCCATCTCGACCGCACCGGGGGTGTCCCCGTGGATGCACACCGACTCGGCCCGCACCTCGACGTCGGTGCCGTCGACGGCGGCAACCAAGCCCTCCCTGGCCAGCCGGACGACGCGGGCGGCCACCTCCGCCGGGTCGTGCAGCACGGCGCCGGGCTCGGTGCGCGGCACGAGCCGGCCCTCCGGCGTGTAGGCGCGGTCGGCGAAGGCCTCGCTCACCGCGCGCAGTCCGGCGGCACTGGCGCGCTCGAGCACGACGCTGCCCGGGAGCCCGAGGATCGGCAGGGACGTGTCCACGGCGGCCACCGCGTCGACGACCGCCTGCGCCTGGGCCTCGTGGTGCACGATCGCGTTGTAGAGCGCCCCGTGCGGCTTCACGTAGGCGACCCTCGTCCCGGCCACGTGCGCCATGGCCGAGAGCGCACCGAGCTGGTAGATGACGTCGGCGGCGAGGGCGTCTGCCGGCACGTCGACGAAGCGCCGTCCGAAGCCGGCGAGGTCGCGGTAGCCGACCTGCGCGCCGACGACGACACCACGCTCGGCGGCATACGCACACGTCGTGCGCAGGGTGAGCGGGTCGCCGGCGTGGAAGCCGCACGCGACGTTGGCGCTCGTGACGACGTCGAGGACGGCTGCGTCGTCACCGAGGGTCCACGCCCCGAAGGACTCGCCGACGTCGGCGTTGAGGTCGAGGTGCATGCCTCGATCCTGCCGGGACGGACGGGGGTCGGGCCACCGTCACGCGCGGCGCGTCTAGCGCAGACCGGCGTAGAAGTCCGGGAGCCGCAGGGTGTAGGCCCCGACCAGCTCGCGCGCGACCGTCACGGAGTCGACGAGCGGGTGGAGCGCAAAGGCTTTGACCGCAAGCGATCTCGACTGCTCGGCCGCCGCCTCTATGACGACCTCGTCGACCGCCTTCACCTGCTGCGCGAGGCCGAGGGCGTGGCCGGGCAGGGGACTCACCCGGGCCGGCACCGGGCCGGCGGCGTCGACCGTGCACGGCACCTCGACCACGGCGTCGTCGGGCAGCCCCGCGACGGCCCCGCCATTGCGCACGTTGAGGATGAGCCGGGCCGGCTCGTCACGGGCGATCGCGGCCATGAGCGCGAGGGCGACACCCTCGTAGCCGCCACCCTCGACGTCCGCCTCGGACCGCTCGTGGCTGTCGCCGTCGCCGTTCTCCCGGGTCTCCTGCATGTAGGTGGCATTGCGCTCGCGCCGCACGGCATCCCAGCGCTCCCAGGCCTGCCCTGGCGACCGCGACACTGCGGTGTAGAACTCCGCCTGCTGGGCGACGAGGTACTCACCGCGCGTCTGCGCCGCGCCGGCGATCTGGGCGATCGCGTCGCGGGTGAAGTAGTAGTAGAAGAGGTACTCGTTCGGCAGCGAGCCGAGGTCGCGCAGCCACTCGGTGCCGAAGAGGTGCCCCTCCTCGATGCCCGCGAGAGCCCCCTCGTCGGCGAGCAGCCTCGGCAGCAGGTCGCATCCGTCGCGGCGAAGCCCGGTGAGCCAGCCGAGGTGGTTGAGCCCGGCGTAGTCGATGTCCAGGTCGGCGAGGTCGTGCCCGAGGGCGCCGGCGGCCCGCTTGGCGAGACCGAGCGGTGAGTCGCAGATGCCGACGACGCGGTCGCCGAGCACCGACTGCATCGCCTGCGTGACGAGACCGGCGGGGTTGGTGAAGTTGATGACCCACGCGCCGGGGGCGAGGCGGCGTACGCGTCGGGCGACGTCGAGCGCCACCGGCACGGTGCGCAGGCCGTAGCCGACACCCCCGGGCCCCGTGGTCTCCTGCCCGAGCAGGCCGAGGTCGAGCGCGATGCGCTCGTCGGCCGTGCGGCCCTCGAGGCCACCGACGCGCATCGCCGAGAAGACGAAGTCGGCGCCGGCGAGCGCCGTGTCGAGGTCGGTCGTGGCCGAGAGCGTCGGCGGGGTCAACGAGTCGGGGTGCGCGGCGAGGTGCTGCCCAGCCTGGGCGGCCAGGACGTGACGCATGACCTCGAGGCGCGACACGTCGGTGTCGTGCAGCACCACCTCGGTGACGCGGCGCTCGGCGGTGTCGCGCAGCAACGCACCGTGCACGAGCGGCACGCGGAAACCGCCCCCGCCGAGGATCACCAGCTTCATGGCCTCACCACCCTCGGACCGTACCAAGGTGGGGCGAAGCACTCGGCCGAACGTGCCGTCGGGTTGCCGCACGGCACACCCGACGGGGAATCCCGGTGAGTCGCGGGCGCGGGTGGTGGATCATGGGCGCGTGGCCCATCGACAGTCGTTCGACCCGCTGGCGTCGCGTCGCACCGACGACGACCCGCCGCTCGACGTGTTCGTGTGGGGCACCGTCTTCCTCGACATGATCTTCGCCGGGATGCCCAGCGCGCCGAAGCCGGGCACCGAGGTGTGGGCCGAGGGCCTCGCGTCGTGCCCGGGCGGCATCGCGAACCTCGCGGTCGCCACGCGCCGGCTCGGCCTGCGCACCGGCCTGGCGGCCGCGTTCAGCGACGACGACTACGGCGACTTCTGCTGGCGCACCCTCGAGGAGCAGGAGGGCATCGACCTCGGACGGAGCCGCCGCTTCGCCGACTGGCACAGCCCCGTCACGGTGTCGATGTCGGTCGACCGCGACCGCAGCATGGTCTCGCACGGCCACCCGTCACCCGTGCCGGCCAGCGAGCTCATCGGCATCCCGCCGCGCTCGCGCGCGGTCATGGTCGACCTGGCCGAGGACGAGGCCTTCGGCGGCAGCGGCCCGACCTGGGTCGACCGCGCCCGCGACAACGGCTCGCTCGTCTTCGCCGACGTCGGCTGGGACCCCAAGGAGCAGTGGTCGCCGCACGTGCTCGAACGGCTCGATCGCTGCGACGTCTTCATGCCCAACGCGGTCGAGGCGATGGCCTACACCGGCACGGGCTCCCCCGTCGAGGCCGTCTACGCACTCGCCGACCGGGTGCCCGTCGCGATCGTCACCGACGGGTCCGACGGTGCCCTCGGCATCGACGCCCGCACCGGCGAGGAGGTGCGGGTGCCGTCGCTGCGCGTGCACGAGGTCGACCCCACCGGGGCCGGCGACGTCTTCGGCGCCGCCCTGCTCGTCGGCACCCTCGCCGAGTGGCCGCTCGAGCAGCGGATGACGTTTGCGAGCCTGTGCGCGGGCCTCGCGCTGCAGCAGTACGGCGGCTCGCTCGCCGCACCCGGTTGGGGCGACCTCGCCGACTGGTGGACCGCGCTCGTCAGCGACACGAGCGGCGACGCGTACCACCGCTCGCTGCGCCGACGGTTCGCGTTCCTCGACGAGATCGTGCCGCGCGTGCCAGTCATGGCCTGCCGCCGGGCGACGGCCACCATCGCCAAGCGGGCCGACGTGCAGGCCCTCGACTGACCGCACCCGCGGGCGCGCTCGCCACCGGCGGCGCGGCAGGATGGGGCGGGTGAGCGACACCGATGTTCTGGACGACCTGCCCGACGACATCCGCGACCTGCTCGCCGTCGACCTGCTCGGTGCCCAGGTGCAGGCGTGGTCGATCGCGAGCGACTCGTTCACGTGGACCCTGCTCGCCGGCGATGCCGACCGCGGGCACGAGCTCGCCTCGCTGACCTACGTCGGGGCGGTCGTGCTGCACACGCACCGGCAGCACCTCGACCGGGCCGTCGAGGTCGCCGCCGAGGTGGTGGGCTCCGAGGTCGTCCCCGGCGAGGGCGGCGGGTTCGAGCACCGGGTGACGCTCGGGCCGGCTCACGCCTTCGTCATCCGCTTCTGGAGCGTCGACGTGCGCCGTATGCCGGCACCCGACCACCTGCGTCGCACCCGCTGACGACGGGGCGGGCCACCCGGCACACGTCGTCGGCGTGGGCGGACGGGACCGGTCCCGCGCTGTTCCTCGCGGAGGAAGCGTCGACGACCGCCGTCCCGGGTGCCATGGTGAGTCCATGGAGAAGTCGTCGCTGACCGCCCTCGCCCGCGAGCTGCTCGAGCACGCCACCCACGCCTCCAGCGGCCGCGCCGCCGACACGGTCTACGGCGGCCACGAGCACGTGCTCCGGCAGACCGTCATCGCGCTGGCGGCCGGGCAGTCCATGACCGAGCACGAGAACCCGGGTGAGGCGACCGTGCAGGTGCTCCGCGGGCGGGTGCGCATCAGCGCAGGCGACGTCGACTGGGACGGCGCGCCCGGTGACCTGCTCGTCGTGCCACAGGCGCGGCACACCCTGCAGGCGCTCGAGGACTCGGCCGTGCTGCTCACCGTCGCCAAGCTCGGCTGAGCCCGACGGCATACGCCCTCAGTCGCCGGCGATGCCGGTGCGCTCGACGCCCTCGACGATCCAGCGCTGCAGGAAGAGGAACATCAGCAGCAGCGGGAAGATCGCGACGAGCGCCGCCATGAAGAGCTGGCTCACCTGCACCGACTGCGCCGTGAGGAACGTCGACAGCGCGATCTGCACGGTCCACGACTCCTGGTCGCGGCCGATGACGAGCGGCCAGAGGAACGCGTTCCACGTGCCGATGAAGGTGATCGTGCCGATGGCCGCGACGAAGCCGAGCGAGTTGGGCACGACAATCCTCCAGAACGTGCCCCAGTAGCCGAGCCCGTCGATGAAGGCCGCCTCCTCGATCTCCTTGGGGAAGCCGAGGAAGAACTGCCGGAAGAGGAACGTCGCGAGCGCCTGGAAGAGCCCCGGGATGATGAGGCCGCGCAGCGTGGAGATCCAGCCGAGGGTCGAGACGAGGACGAAGCTCGGCACGAACGTCACCGCCGCCGGGATGAGCAGCGTCGCGACGATCGAGTAGAAGACGGTGTTGGACCAGCGGTACGGGATGCGGGCGAGGCCGTAGCCGGCGAGGCCGGAGATGACGAGGACACCCACGGTCTGCGTCACGGCGATGAGCCCCGAGTTGAGCAGGCTGCGCGCCATCGGGATCGCCGGGTTGTCGAAGAGCCCGGTGAGGTTGGAGGTCTCCCAGACCGGCGGCAGCCAGTGGAAGTCGGGTGAGCCGAGGTCCTGCTCGCGCATGAACGCGCTGCGCACGAGCAGGTAGAACGGGATGAGGAAGAGCACCGCCGCGACGACGAGGGCGCTGTAGCGGGCCCACCCGACGACGCGGGACTGCTTGCGGCTGCGGACGATCGCCATCTAGTCGCCCCTGTCGCCGAGCCGGAGGATGCGACCCTGCACCACCGCCACGATCGCGATGATGAGGGTCAGGATGACGGCGCCGGCCGAGCCGTGGCCGAAGTCCTGACCCGAGCCGAGCGCCGTGTAGTAGAGGTAGACGAGCGGTGGTCGGGCGTAGGGCGGGTAGGTGCCGAACGTCGACAGGATGTTGTAGAACTCGTCGAACGCCTGGAACGCGTTGACGAGCAGCAGCAGGAGCACCGCCGTCGACGTCGCCCGCAGCTGCGGGAAGGTGATGTGGCGGAAGACCTTCCAGCCCTCGGCGCCGTCGATCGCCGCCGCCTCGTAGAGCGTCGGGCTGATCCGCTGGATGCCGGCGAGGAACAGGATCATGTAGAAGCCCACCTGCAGCCAGAGCCGGGCCGTGACGATGACGAGCCAGTACCACGGCGGGTCGGCGAGGCTGAGCCACGGGATCGAGTCGACGCCGAACCAGCCGAGCACCGCGTTGGCGAGGCCCGACCGGATGCCGCTGAAGATCGACATCTTCCAGATGAGCGAGGCGACGACGTAGGAGCAGGCGGTCGGCAGGAAGAACACCGACCGGAAGAAGGACTGCATGACGCGGGTGCGCGCCACGAGCAGCGCCGCGCCGAGCGAGATCACGAACGTCGTCGGCACGATGAAGACGGCGAACGCCACGAAGGTGAGCAGGCTGCTGCGGAAGGCCGGGTCGCGCAGCATGTCCAGGTAGTTGCTCAGCCCCACGAACTCGGTCGGCGTCACCGTGTTGTACGCGTTGAAGAACGACAGGTAGATCGACCACAGGATCGGCACGTAGACGAACACGACGAGCCCGATGACGAACGGCCCGACGAACATCCAGAACCACAGGTTGACGTCCTGGCGCCCCCGCAGCCGCCGGCCGAGCGAGGGCCGGGGCGCGCTGAGCTGCCCCGGCTCCCGTTCGAGCGACGCCCGGTCGTATGCCGGCCGGCCCGCCTCGGCCGTCAGGCGAGCACCCGCTTGAGCTCGGGCTCGGCGACGGCCTTGACCTTCGCGATCTCGCCCATCGGGTCGGCGCCCTCCTTGACGATGCGGTTCATCGCGTCGCCGAAGGCGGTGTTGCACTTGGGCGTCCAGAGGATCGGGCTCTGCGCGTGGCCGACGTCGGTGGCGAGCTTGGCGGCCTCGGCCGCCTGGCCGTCCTTGAGCGTCGTGGCCTGGGCGATGAGGCTCGTGCGCGCCGGGATGTGGAAGCCGTAGGCGGTGGCGAAGTCGAGCTGGTCGGCCGTCTGGTCGACCCAGAGGTACTTGACGAACTTCTTCGCGGCCTCGACGTTCTTGCTCTTCGCGCTGACGCACGAGCCGTAGGCGCCGACGGGGACCGACGCCTTGCCCGAGCCGTCGAGGGCGGGCCAGGCCATGACGCCGAAGTCGTCTCCGAGCCCCTTCTTGATGTCGGGGAAGGTCCAGAGGCCGGTGAACTGCATCGCGGTGAGGCCGGCCGTGAGGGCCGACGCATCGAACCAGTCCTTGGGTGCGCCGAGCAGGAGCACCTTGGCGTCCCACATCTCGCGCAGCTTGCCGAGGGCCTGACCGGCGCGGGGGTCGTCGAAGCCGAACTTGTTGTCCTCGGTGAGGTAGTCGAGGCCGGCCGACCACAGCATGGGGCCACCCATGAGGCCGGCGCCGCCGTCGTTGCCGAGGAAGAGCCCCTTGACGTTGCCCTGGGTCAGCTTCTTCGCGGCGGCGATGAGCTCGTCGATGGTCTGGGGCGGCGTCACACCGGCCTTGTCGAGCATCGACTTGCGGTAGACGAGCAGCTGCATGTCGACGACCTGCGGGATGGCGTACGTCTTGCCCTCGTAGGTCATCCGTTTGAGGATGCTCGGGTTGAAGTCGTCCTTGCCATCGCCGAGCAGGTCGGTGAGGTCGACGACCTGCTTGCCCTTGATCATGTCGATGGTCGGGCCGTTGCCGTACTCGAAGACGTCGGGCCCGGCGTCGGTGAGCAGCGAGGCGGCCGTGGACTGGTCGTAGTCGCCGGGCTTCCAGCTGACCTTGACCGTCGCGTCCTTGTAGGCCGCGGCGTACTTCTCGACGGCCTGCTGCGTGCCGGCCTCGCCGTACTGGTGGTACCACTGGTTGAGCGTGACGCCGCTGCCGCCGCCACCGGTCGCGCCGCCGCCGGTCGCTGCCGGCTCGCGGCCGGTGTTGCTGCCGCACGCGGCGAGCACGCCCGTGACGGCAGCGGCCCCGCCGAGGGCGAAGAGCGACCGACGGGTCAGGGACGACCCGAGAGCCGAGCGGATCGTGGGGTCGAGGTTCTGGTCAGACATGGTTCCCCTGCGTCCTTCCTGCCCGACGACGCGGGCAACCGGTCATGACGGCGGACGTCCAGCCAGTCTGCTCGACCGCGTCCACGCTGCGATCGTATGCCGGTTTCCTGCACGTTCGCCCGCGCAGCACCGGCCCCATCCCGATCGAGAGAACGCCTGGTTCGCCCGCGACCGTGACGGAGCGTTCTCTCGATCAGGGAGAGGCGTTGTCTCGATCGGCGGGGGGCGGTCAGATGGCGGCGGGGGAGTTCATGGGGTTGTCCTCGGCGGTCTCCCTGGACGTGCGCAGCAGCTCGTCGACGAGGATGAGCGTCTGCTCGTCCTCCGTCGTCATGCGCCGGCCGAACGGTCCGCGGGCGAGCGCCACGGCCGCCCCGACGCGCACGATGCCGAGCCGCACGTCGTCGCGCGCCTCGGCCGACAGGCGCTCGAGCAGGCGCGTGACCGCCAGCAGCCCGGACACGACCGGCCGGCCGTCGAGGGCGAACTCGTCGAAGAGCCAACGTCGCTCGGAGGCGGCCGTCTCGAACACGGCACGGCCGGCGCCGGTGCTCCGCAGAGCCGCGTCGGTGACGGCGTCCCAGAAGGCGCCCCGCTCGTCGTCGTCGAAGACGGTGCGGCCCGTGAGCGCGCTCAGCACCCAGACGGGCCCGAACCGGAGCGTGACGACGTCGGCCTCGGACCAGCCCTCGAACCACTGCGACACGTCACCACCACCTCTCGTCCGCCGGCAGCCTCCTCCAGCGTACGACCGTCGCGGAGCCCGGGTCAGCCCAGCGGCATACGGCGGCCGGCGACGACGGGACGCAGCACGGCCTCGACCTCCGGGGTGCAGAACCAGCGGCGCAGGCAGTCGTCGGCCAGCACGTCGGCCAGCGCGCCGAGCACCATCGACTGGTCGAGCGAGAGGTGGCGGCCCGCGTTCCGCCCCGTACGCGTGTCGACGCTGTCGAGGAAGCCGCCGGGGCCGTACGCGCCGAGCTCGCTCTCGATGCGCGCCAGGTTGGCGGCGGCCTCGTCGGGCTCGACCATGAGCGCCATCGCCGAGGCGTGTGGCGTCACGACGACCTCGCCGTCGCGCTCGCTCGGGTAGCCGTCGGCCTCCCACGCGATCGGCGGCACCCCGAAGACCGAGTAGCCCTCGCCGGGGCACGCGGAGGGACTGAATCCCCAGTAGCCGTAGCCCTTCTCGTCCATCGCATACTCCCGCTGGAGCGCCACCGTGCGCGCCTCGTTGACACCCCACGTGTCCGGTGCCCAGGTCGCCTCGGGGACGAAGATCGCCGGCATCAGCGCCTCGAACATCGACCCGCCGAAGGTCGGCACGACGTCGCGTCCTCGGTAGTGCCGGATGGGGGTGTCGAGCGATGCGTAGTGCTCGGGAGGCAGCTGGCCGCGCGCGATGCCGACGTAGCTGGCGATGCGTGGCTCGGAGTCGAGCAGGTCGTAGTTGTGGCGGGTGTGGAAGACGGGCGCCCTGCCGTCGACGAACGACGTGTGCCGCGTCGGCTCGCCGGGGTCGACGTCCCAGAACCCGCCGCTCAGGCGGCCGCCGGGACCCTCCCCGCCCGCGGCCGCGTCGTGGAAGACCGCGAAGTCCATCCGGTCGAGCACCGTGCGGGCCTCGTCGCCGAGGGCCGGCTCGGCGGCCGCGGCGACCATGAGGCCGGCGGCGAGCCAACCGTTGTCGACGCTCGAGAGGAAGGGCTTGACGGTGCCGCCGTCAGGCATCCGGTGCAGGAGGGCGCCGGTGCGGTCGTCGTACCAGTTGTAGAACATGCCGCTCGCGTCGTGGACCTCCATCCGCGCGAGGGTGGCGAGGGTGCGGCCGAGGCGTTCCCGGCATACGGCGGCGTCGACCAGGCCGAGGTCGCGGGCGGCGACGGTGCACCACAGCAGCCCGCCGATGTTCGTCGGGGAGGTGTAGCCGCTGCGGGTGCCGGGGTCGAGCGAACCGGCGATCGAGTCGGTCGGCAGGCCGGAGCCGGGGTCGGTCATCGCCTCGAACGACCGCCAGGTGTCGGCGGCCCAGCGGCGCAGCAGGTCGGTGTCAGGCATGCGAAGTCCTTGGGGTGGTGGAGAAAGTGCCCACTCGACTGTGGTCGCGCGTCAGGCTCCGGCGACGGACGTGGGGTCCCACTCGCAGCCGCACGAGCCGCGCACGACGAGCCGGGTGGGCAGCACCTGCGGCTGCACGTCGAACCTGCGCCCGCCGATGCGCTCGTGCAGCCGGATCGCCGCCCACCGCCCCAGCTCGCGCATCGGCTGCTGCACGGTGGTGAGGCCGGGGGTCAGGTAGCGCGAGGTCATGATGTCGTCGAACCCGACCACGGCGACGTCGTCGGGCACGCGTCGTCCCTCGCGCGCGAGCATCACCATCGTCGCGAGGGCGAGCTCGTCGTTGGCGCAGACGAGCCCGTCGAAGGTGGCGCCCGACGCCTCGGCCGCGAGCAGCTGCTCGACGACGCTCTTGCCCGACGCCTCCTCGTACCTCACGCGGATCGGGTCGACGGCCTCGACGCCGCGCTTGCGCGCCAGGGCGTGCTGGAAGCCGCGGTAGCGCTCGGAGATGTCGTGCGAGTCGTCGGGGTCTCCGACGAAGACGAGCCGCGTGCGCCCGTGGTCGAGCAGGTGGCGGGTCAGCTCGGCCGAGCTGATGAAGTTCTCGACCTGCACCGAGTCGCAGCCCTCGATGGCCTCGCGCGCGACGAGCACCGTCGGGGTGGTCTTGACGATCTGGCGGATGAGCGACTCGCTGATGGTGTCGTTGGCGACGACGATGCCGTCGATGCGACCGAGGATCTTGCGCACTGACGCCTCGGCATCCTTGGACGCGTCGCACACGACGACGACCACGGACCGCCCGTCGCGCGCCGCCGTCGACTCGAAGCCCGACAGCAGCTCGGAGTAGTACGGCCCGGCCAGTCCGGGCAGCACGAGCCCGTGCGTCTCGTGGGTGGGCACGTCGACGGGCCGGCCGGCCCGCAGCGGCACGTACTCGAGGTCCTCGACGGCCCGGAGCACCCGTTGCCGGGTCTTCGCCGACGCGGGCGTGGAGCCGCTGAGCACCCGCGAGACGGTGGCGATGGACACGCCGGCACGCTCGGCCACCGTGTAGATGGTGACCGGGCGGTCATCGTGCTCCGTCGACACCCACGCTCCCTCGCTCGGGGTCAACTGTGCACGCCGCCACGACGCTCCACAACCCGGGCGACGAGAGTCTCGCACCGTGGCCGCGCGCACGTCGCGACGCGCCGCTCGGGCCCCGGGGCCGTATGCCGCCCGGCCGGACCGGCGGGCCGCAGCGCGGTGACGCGGGTGGCCACGTCGCGGTGGGCCGGCGCTCCCT
>CBHRRQ010000006.1:0-35331 GCA_966081555.1 uncultured Terrabacter sp. | reverse complement strand
CCGGCACCTCCCTGGAGCCGCGTGTCACCGCCCCCCTCGGTGACCCGCGGCTTCGGGGTCCTGGACCGCTGACGCGCGTCGTGACCCCCGCGGACGAGTTCAGCGGTCGTCGACGACGACGTCGCCCGAGCCGGCCTTGACCTGCAACCGCGACGGGCTCCCGGGGTCGGACCTGACGCCGACGTGCGGCTTCCCCGAACCCTCGTCGAGGCTCAGCGCGTAGCGCGCCCCCGCGGGGATCCGCACCGCCACGTCACCCGACCCTGCGCGCACGTCGACGGCGGGCACCACCGCCCCGAGGTCGAGCTCGATGTCCCCGCTGTCGGCGTACGCCGTCACCTCCGTGGAGCGGAGGCCCGCCGTGGTGATGTCGCCCGAGCCCGTCTTGAGGACGGTGCTGCCGAACGAGCCGCTCACCGACACGTCACCCGAGTCGTTGTCCACCGTCACGTCGGTCGCGTCAGGCACCGTGACGACGTAGTCGACACCGCACCACCCGACGAGACCACCGCACTCGACCTCGAGCTCGAGCGTCGAACCGTTGAGCAGCTCCGAGGCGCTCGGAGCCGGCGACCACGGCCCCCACGTGAGGCGGCGGCTGACCTCGATCGTGCCGGCCGTTGCGCCGGCCACGACCCGCACGTCGTTGCCGCCACCGATGACCGTGAGGCCGCCTGCCGGCATCGCGTACGCCGCCTGCTGGGTCGCGTCACGACGCAGCCCGTCCGCGACCGCGTCCCACGACGTCGCCCACACCAGACCAGCGCCGACGAGGGCAGCGCCGACACCGGCCACCACCCACGACGTCTTCCCCCGCCCCACTCGATGGAAGGTACCGGCGTCGACCACCCCCCGGGTCGGGAACGCGTCAATCTCATTGCCTGTCAAGCGAATTGACGGATAGCGCAACCGAGTCCAATTTGCACCCGATGGTGGCGGTTTCGTCTAGGTAGTTGCACTCAACCTCACCGCCGGCGGTATCGCGGGGACCCCCTGCCCCTTCTGAAGTCCCGACCAACGACTTCCCAAGGAGAGACCACCATGTCGCAGCTCGTCGTCGAAGGCCCCGGACGTTCCGGAGCCCGCACGTCACTCAGCACCCGCCTCGCCGCCGGCCGCACCGCCATCACGGGCAAGGCCACCACCGCCGTCGACCGCCTCCAGGCGTTCCTCGTCGCCTACAGCCTGCACGCCCTGCGGATCAGCCTCGGGCTCATCTTCCTCGGCTTCGGGGTGCTGAAGTTCTTCCCGGGCCTCAGCCCGGCGGAGGCCATCGCCTCGGCCACCATCGACCGGCTCACGTTCGGCCTCGTGACGGGCCACAACGCGGTCCTGCTCACGGCGGTCACCGAGACGGTCATCGGCCTGACGCTCGTCACCGGCAAGTTCCTGCGAGTCGGCGTCGTCATCCTCGGCAGCGCGCTGATCGGCATCATGTCGCCGCTCGCGCTCTTCACCGCCGAGCTCTTCCCGCACGGTCCGACGCTCATGGGCCAGTACGTCCTCAAGGACATCGTCCTTGCAGCCTCGGCCCTCGTCGTCGCGGCGTACGCCCTCGGCGCCCGCCTCGGCTCGGGCTCGGACGACTGACGGCGCCGGACGACTGACCGCGCCGGACGACTGACGACTCGAACGACTGACCGCTCGCACCAGCGACCTGAACCAGGAGACCCCGTCATGACCACACTTCCCGTGGTGCCGTCCCGGCCCTTCTCCGGCGCCGCGCACCTCGCCGGCCTGATCGACGCACCAACCGACCACCGGCGCCGCTTCGGCCTCGGCGAGGGACGTCGGGTCCACCGCTTCCCCGCCGCGACGTTCCTGGACCGCGCGGTCGCCCGGGAGGAGCTCGCGGTCGCCCGCGACGCCCTCGCGGCATCCGACCGCGCCGCCTCGCGTCGGCTCGCGGCCCTCGGCACCTTCACGGCACTGCTCCTCGCCGGGCTCGTCGGGCTCCTCGCGACGGGGCACGGCACTGGGCCCGGCCTCACCGGGGTCGCGAGCCTCTGGGGAGGCGGTGCCGGGCTCGGCGCCGTCGTCCTGGGCCTCGTCGCCGTGCTTCGCCAGCACCAGCGGGAGCACGACGTCCTCAGCGACCGGGTGCGCGCGTACGAGGCGCGTCTGGAGCAGTTCCGCGCGGTCCGCTGAGACGGCGCGTGCGGCATACATACTGGGCGGCATGGACGAAGCCGTGACCATCCCGACCGAGGCCGGCGGGATGCCCGCCCACCTGTTCCTGCCGCCGTCGGGTCGGGGCCCCGGCATCGTCGTGCTGCAGGAGATCTTCGGAGTCAGCGGCTACGTGCTGCGGCGGGCTGCCCAGCTCGCCGAGCTCGGCTACGTCGTCGTGGCGCCGGAGATCTTCTGGCGCCTCGGCGTGACGTCGCCGATCGAGGGCGAGAACGCCCTCCAAGAGGGCGTCGCCCTCGTCCAGCGCCTCGACTGGCAGGCAGCAGTGGCCGACGCGACCGCGACGGTCGAGTGGCTGCGCGGTCGCGACGAGGTTGGCGGCGGCGTCGGGGTGGTGGGGTTCTGCTTCGGCGGCGGCCTGGGCTTCAACGTCGCGGCACACCTCGAGGCGGAGGGCATGGCGCCGCTGGACGCGCTCGTCAGCTACTACGGCTCCGCCCTGCCGGGGCTGCACGACACCATGACGGTCACCGCGCCGAGCCTGCACCACTTCGGGCTGGCCGACTCGTACATCGACGCCGACACCGTCCGGCGCATCGAGGCCTCGGTGACCCAGCAGCCCGACACGGTGGTCGAGACGTATCCCGGCGCCGACCACGCGTTCGACAACGACGACATGCCGTGGCACGACGCCGGCGCCTCGGCCCTCGCCTGGGCGCGCACCGAGGACTTCGTGCGCGAGCACCTGCCCATCGCCTGAGGCGCGGCTCACCGTCCCCACCTCGCGACGAACGGGTATGGCTCACAAGGCGTCCTGAACGGGCGACCTGCATGCGCTTGGTCGCGCGCGAGGAGGAACGGTGAGCGCACTGGACGAGGGGTCCCCGGCCCGCGCGCTCGACCGACGCATCGCCGACGCCACCCCGGGTGGAGCGCGCCGCTACGCGTTCGGGGTCGCGCGCCTCGCCTGCTCCACCTCCGGCCTGAAGGACGCCCGCACTCTCGAGGTGGCCCTCGGCGGGCTCGAGCGCTACCCCGAGATCGACGACCTCGCCCACCTGTGGGACCTCGAGCGCCGTCTCAACGCCGCGTGCGCCGTGCATCTCGGGGGCGACCCGAGCCACTTCACACAGGAGGAGCTGTTGCTCCACCCGCCGTGCCAGGAGGCCAGGGCCGTGTCGGCCGTCATCGCGGCGCTGCTGCCCGACGCGTTCGTGGCCGCGCGCAGCGCCACGCGCGAGGCTCGCGCCGCGGGCTGCCGCCAGGCCGACCTCGACTCCACCGCCACCGACCTGCTCTGAGCAGCTGGGCAGATTCAGCCGGACAGGCGTCAGCGGCACGAACGTCAGCGGGGCAGGGCGGCGGGAAGGTCCGCCACGTCCGCCTCCGGCCACTGCTGCGGGTCCGGACCGAGGCCGTGGAGCTCCACCACCTGCTCGCGGCACCACGTCGACACGGTGCGACGACCGGCGAGCACGTCGGCGGCGAACTCCCGCCACGGCAGCCACTCCGCCGCAGCCACCTCGGTCGCATCCGGTCGCGGCGCCGGTGCCGTGCCGGCCACCCGCCCGACGAGCACCGGGCACAGCTCGAGCTCGACGACGCCGTCCTGCTCGGCCCGGTAGGAGAACCGGGGCAGCACGAGGCGGAGCGCCCCCACGGTGAGGCCGAGCTCGTCGGCCACCCGGCGGCACACGGCGTCGTGCAGGTGCTCGCCGGGCGCGGGATGGCCGCAGGCGGAGTTGGTCCAGACGCCCGGGAAGGTGGCCTTGTCGAGCGCCCGCCGCGTGAGGAGGAAGGACCCCGCGTCGTCGAAGAGGTAGACCGAGAAGGCGAGGTGCAGGGGCGTGTCGGAGTGGTGCACGCTCGACTTGGGCGCCGTGCCGACGGCATCACCCTCGGGTGACACGAGCACGACCAGCTCCTCGCGGTCCTCGCGGTCCTCTCGGACGGTCACCGGCTCGGCCTCGCAAGCTCGTTGACGGCTCCCCGGAAGACGGGCGGCAGCGCGGCAGCGGCGGGCACGAGCAGTCGCCGACCCCAGGTCGGTCGGGTCACCTGGACGAGGGCGTGGGTGAGCAGCGCGTAGCGCCGGGTCGCGGCGCGCCAGGCGCGTTCGTACGCGTCAGGCTCGCCGGCGGTGATCGCCGAGACGGCTGCGCGGGCGTGGGCCAGGCCGAGGGAGATCCCCTCGCCGGTCAGCGCGTCGACGTAGCCGCTCGCATCGCCCGCCAGCAGCACGCGACCTGCGACCCGGCGGCTCGTGCGCTGGTGGAGGGGTCCCGCGCCACGGACCGACGTCACGACGGGTGCGTCGCCGAGGCGCTCGCGCAGGTGCGGGAAGTCGGCGAGGCTGTCGGTGAGCGGGGCGCGCTGCCGACTCAGCACCGCCACTCCGACGAGGTCGTCGGCGACGGGGGTCACGTACGCCTCCGCGTGCCGGCTCCAGTGCACCTCGACGTGGTCGCCCCACGGACGCATGCCGTAGTGCTGGCGCAGGCCGTAGCGGCCGGGCCGGCGCTGCCCTGACTCGGCGTCCTTGGTGCGCGGGCGCTGGTCACGGTCGAGGCCGAGCGAACGGCGGGTCGGCGAGTGCAGCCCGTCCGCCGCGATGACCCAGGTGGCCGAGAGCGTGGGGCCCGTGCCTCCGGAGTCCTCGGTGGGCACCCGCACGGTGTGCTCGTCCTGCGTGACGCCGCAGGCCGAGAGGGGCAGCACCTCGACTCCGGCCTCGTCGACGGCCCGGCGGACGGCGTCGTGCAGCACGGTGCGCCGCACGCCCCGGCCGAGGCCGCTGGTGAAGTCGGCCTCGGCGACCCGACCCCTGGCGAGGTAGCGGATGCCGCGCAGGTCGTGCCCCGGCGGGTCGATGCCGAGGTCGGCGAGCGCCTGCAGGCCGCCCGGCATGAGGCCCTCGCCGCAGGCCTTGTCGATGGTGCCGACACGAGGCTCCAGCACGACCGGCGCGAGGCCGGCCCGGGCGGCATACGCTGCGGCGGCGAGGCCGACGGGCCCGCCGCCGATGACGACGACGTCGAGGTGGCGGTCGGCGCGGCCGTTCGACGAACCCTCGTGCGTCATGCGAGTGCCCTTGCAGGAGTGGCGATCTCACGCAGCGCCGCGTTCTCGACGCGGACACGGACCACCAGCAGCACGGCGTTGGCGACGGTGAAGACGACCGCCGTGACCCAGGCGGTGTGGACGAGCGGCAGGGCGAGTCCCTCGACCACGACGGCGACGTAGTTCGGGTGCGGGACGAGGCGGTAGGGGCCGCTGCGCACGAGGGACAGGCCGGGCACGACGATGACCCGGGTGTTCCACTGGTTGCCGAGCGTGCGGATGCACCACCAGCGCAGCGCCTGGCTCGCGACGGCGAGGGCGAGCATCGCCCAGCCGAGCGCCGGCACGAACGGCCGGTCAGCAGCCCACACCTCGGCGATCGCGCCGACGAGCAGACCGGTGTGCAGCACCACCATGACGGGGTAGTGCGACTGGCCGCGCTCGACGCCGCCGCGCGAGAAGGCCCATGCCGCATGCCGTTTCGAGACGACGAGCTCGGCGAGGCGCTCGAGCCCCACGAGGAGCACGAGGCCCGTGAAGAGCCACTGGGAGGTCATCGGGCGCTCCTCAGTCGGCTGCCCGCAGGAGCACGAGCTCGAGGCAGAACCCGGGGCCCATCGCCATGAGCACGCCCCACGACCCCGGCTCGGGGGTGTGGTCGGCGAGGGTGTCGGCGAGCACGTGGAGCACGGAGGCGGAGCTGAGGTTGCCGATGCGGTCGAGCGAGCGCCATGTGACGCCGAGGGCCTCACGGTCGACCTCGAGTGCCTCCTGCATGGCGTCGAGCACCTTGGGGCCGCCCGGGTGTGCGACCCACCAGCCGATGTCGGCTCGGGTCAGGCCCTGGTCGGCGAGGAAGCGGTCGACGTCGTCGCGCACGTTGGCGCGCACAAGGTCGGGCACCTCGGCGCCGAGGACGATGCGCAGCCCGGTCGCGCCGACGTCCCAGCCCATGGCGCGTTCGGTGTCGGGGTAGAGCCGGCTGCGGGTGGCGACGACGCGAGGCTGGTCGGCAGCGAGGGCCGGGGCACGGTTGGCGCCGACCATGACGACGGCGGCGGCGCCGTCGCCGAAGAGGCCGCTCGCGACGAGGTTCGCAGTCGACGTGTCCTTGCGCTGCACGGTGAGGCTGCACAGCTCGACCGAGAGCAGCACGGCGACGTCGTCCGGGTGCCCGACGAGGTGGTCGTGGACGCGCGCGACGCCGGCGGCGCCGGCCACGCAGCCGAGCCCGACGAGCGGGATCCGCTTCACGTCGTCGCGCAGGCCGATCTCGGCGGCGACACGCGCCTCGATGGACGGCACGGCGAGACCGGTGATCGTTGTCGAGACGACGAGGTCGACGTCGCGCGGCGTCAGTCCCGCGGCCGCGAGCGCCTTGGTGACGGCCTGCGACCCCAGGTCGGTGGCGACGCGGATGAACTCGTCGTTGGCCTCGCCGAAGTCGGCGAGCCGCCAGTAGCGCTCGAGCGGCAGCGCGAGGTGTCGCTGGCTCACACCCGCGTTGGCGTGGAACCGCTCGAGCACGAGGCGATCGGTGCCCGTCGAGCCGAGCACGTCGGCGAAGGCCGCGGTGATCTCGGCCTGCGCGTACGTGTGGTCGGGCAGGACGCCTCGGACAGCCGCAAGGTGGCTCACGTCGCCAGCCTAGGCCGAGGGGCGCGTGGGGCTGCGCTCGGTGGTGCGGGGCTCGGTGGTGCGGGGCTGGGTGGTGCGGGGCTCTGCGGTGTCGTCACACGGTTCACCTACCCGTGCCGCCTAGGCTCACCTCGTGGCCGCGTCCCGGGTTGTGCGAGGGCTGGTGCTCGCCTGCCACCCGGGTCCCACGCTGGCGGTGACCGTGCTGACGGCGCTGCTCGCCTGGTCGGTGGGGCACGCACCCGGGCGGGCGCTGCTCGTGACGAGCGCTGTGCTCACCGGCCAGCTGTCCATCGGCTGGTCCAACGACCTCGTCGACGCCGCCCGCGACCGTGCCGTCGGTCGCGCCGACAAGCCGCTGGCCACCGGTGCCGTGTCGGAGCGGGTGACGCGCATCGCGTGCGGGACGGCCCTCGCAGCGTGCGTGGCGCTGTCGCTCGCGTGCGGGCTCGCGTCGGGCCTGGTGCACCTCCTGCTCGGAGTCGCCTCGGGGTGGGCCTACAACCTCTGGTTCAAGCGCACCGTGCTCTCCCCGCTCCCGTATGCCGTCGCGTTCGGAGCGCTCCCGGCCGTCGTGACGCTCGCCCTGCCCGATCCCACGCTGCCGCCCGCGTGGGTGGTCGGCACGGGCGTGCTGCTCGGTGTCGGAGCACATCTGCTGAACGCGCTGCCCGACCTCGCCGACGACGAGGCGATCGGGGTGCGGGCGCTGCCCCACGTGCTCGGCGCGGACGTCGTTCGGTGGCTGGCACCCGCGGTGCTGCTGTTCGGGACGGTCGTGGCGGCATACGGCCCGGGGATCGACCCGGCGGGCTGGATGCTGCTCGGCGTGTGCGTCGCGCTGGCCGCTGTCGCGGTGCTGACCCGCGGGAAGGTGCCGTTCGTCGCGGCGGTGCTCATCGCCCTCGCGAACGTCGTGGCCCTCCTCGCGCGCGGGTGAGGCGCGAGCTGCGAGGTCGGGCGAGCAGTGGAGGGTGCCCGTCAGGACGTCGGCGAGATGCGCAGGACGACCCGGTTGCTGTTGCCGCGCCGCAGCACCCACTCGATGGCCATGAAGATGCGGAACTCGGCGCCGTACTTGCGCAGCAGCCGCCGGTTCACGGCGTCCGATGCGGCGCTGTCGCGGATGATCTCGGTCGTGCCCTCGACGACCGGTGAGCCCGGCTCGACGTTGCCGCGTCGGTCGCAGGGCTGCAGCGTGACGTGGGGGTTGTTCTGGATCCGCTTGAGCTTGCCGGCGCCCTCGGGCGTGCTGACGATGGCAGCCCCCGCGTCGGGCAGCACCCAGACCGGAGTCGCGACCGGCTCGCCCGAGCGGCGGTAGGTCGTCAGCAGCACGAAGCGTTCGCCGCCGAGGTTGTGCAGGGTTGGGGCCTGGGTCATGGGTGGCTCCTACCCGATCGGCCGACCGAGTCATCGACCCAAGCGTGTGCACAGCCGGGGTGTCTGCGCGCGTGGCTACGATCGGCGAGTGAGCGCCAAGCCCGCCGTCGTCGAAGCGCCGAGCCCTGTCGACCCCTCCGGGGTGCGGGAGGTGCGCGTCTCGAGCCCCGACCGCTTGCTGTGGCCCGCGGAGGGCATGGCCGACGGCAAGCCCGTCACCAAGCTCGACATGGCGCGGTACCTCGTCTCGGTCGCGGAGCCCATGCTGCGCGCTCTCGGCGACCGGCCGGTGACGCTGCAGCGGTTCCCCGAGGGCATCGAGGGCGAGGAGTTCTTCTCGAAGAACCCGCCCAAGGGCGTGCCCGAGTGGGTGCGCACGGTGATGTGCACCTATCCGTCGGGACGCAAGCACCCGCAGCTCGTCATCGACGAGATCGCCAGCGCGGTGTGGGCGGCGCAGATGAACACCATCACCTTCCACCCGTGGCCGGTCCGCACCGCCGACGTCGACAAGCCCGACGAGCTGCGCATCGACCTCGACCCACAGCCCGGCCGCGGGTTCGCCGACGCGGTCGAGGCGGCATACGCCCTGAGGGAGGTGATGGCCGAGATCGGGCTCACCGCGTGGGCGAAGACGTCGGGCAACCGCGGCGTCCACGTCTACGCGCGCGTCGCGCCGACGCACGAGTTCCTCGACGTGCGGCACGGTGTCATCGGCATCGCGCGCGAGCTCGAGCGACGGCTGCCCGACCTCGTGACGACGTCGTGGTGGAAGGAGGAGCGCGGCGAGCGCGTCTTCGTCGACTTCAACCAGGCCTGCCGCGACCGCACCATCGCGTCGGCCTACTCCCCTCGCCCGTTGCCGGGCGCGCCCGTGTCGACACCGGTCACGTGGGACGAGCTGCGCGACCTCGATCCGAAGTCGCTGACGGTGCGCACCGTGCCCGAGCTGGTGGCCGAACGTGGCGACGCGTGGGCGGGCATCGGCGAGGCGGTCGGTGACGTGGCTGCCGCAATCGCGCTGTGGGACAAGGACGTCGAGGAGCGCGGACTCGGTGAGCTGAACTTCCCGCCCGACTACCCGAAGATGCCGGGCGAGCCCCCGCGCGTGCAGCCGAGCAAGCGGCGGCAGGACAAGGCGGACGCCGAGTACATGGCACCCAAGGCCGAGCGCGACGCCGAGCTGCGCGACGTCTGGGGTCCGGTGGTGCCACCCGTGCCCCCCATGCTCGCCAAGCCGGTCAAGGACTTCTCGGCCGTCAAGACCGAGGTGCTCTACGAGCCCAAGTGGGACGGCTTCCGCTCGATCATCTTCCGCTCCGGCCACCTCGTCGAGATCGGCTCGCGCAACGAGAAGCCGATGACGCGCTACTTCCCCGACGTCGTGGAAGCCGTGCTCGCGAACTTCCCCGAGAAGGCGGTCATCGACGGCGAGATCATCCTCGTGTCACCCGAGTCCAGCGACCGGCTCGACTTCGACCTGCTCCAGCAGCGCATCCACCCGGCCGCCTCGCGGGTGAAGAAGCTGGCCGCCGAGACGCCCGCGTCGTTCGTCGCCTTCGACCTGCTCTCCCTCGACGGCGTCTCCTACATGGACACGCCGTTCTCCGAGCGCCGGGCCGCCCTGGAGCAGGCTCTGGCCAAGGCCCAGGCCCCGATCCACCTCACTGCGGCCACCGCCGACCAGGACGAGGCGAAGGGCTGGTTCACCCAGTTCGAGGGCGCGGGGCTCGACGGCGTCATCGCCAAGCCCGTCGACGTGCACTATGAGCCAGACAAGCGGCTCATGTTCAAGATCAAGCACGAGCGCACGGCCGACTGCGTCGTCGCCGGCTACCGCGTGCACAAGAGCGGTCCCGACGCGATCGGCTCGCTGCTGCTCGGCCTCTACGACGCCGACGGCCAGCTCGCGTCGGTGGGCGTCATCGGCGCCTTCCCGATGGCGCGCCGCAAGGAGCTCTTCGAGGAGCTCCAGCCGCTCGTCGCCGAGTGGGACGAGCACCCGTGGAACTGGGCCCAACCACAGGACGGCGTGCGCAACCCGCGATCCTCGGAGTACTCCCGCTGGAACAACCAGAAGGACCTCTCCTTCACCCCACTGCGGCCCGAACGCGTCGTCGAGGTGCGCTACGACCACATGGAGGGCACCCGGTTCCGGCACACCGCGCAGTTCGTGAGGTGGCGCGACGACCGCACGCCCGAGTCGTGCACCTTCGAGCAGCTCGACGAGCCGGTCAGCTACGACCTCGCCGACGTCCTCTCCGCCGGGGACTGACCACAGGGACTGACCGCCGGCATCGGCCCGAGGCTCGGAGCGGGGGGTGTGCCGCCGGAGCTCGCGATCCGACGGCACATCCCCCTGAGCCCGGCGCCGAATGGCGGCTTGGACGTTCCCGTCCCGACCGATGGGAGCGGACGGCTCCGGACGCAACGAGTGTGCGGCGGCGCGTGGGGACGCCGCCGAAGCATCCGCGAAACCTTGGCGAGGTCTTTAACTTGGTGCCGGATAGATCGGACATGTCGGGCAGAGAACGGGTTTCGCGTGTCAGGGTGTGGGCATGACCGAGGACGTCGCTCCGGCTCGAGCGGCTTTCCCGGACGCTCTCCAGCTGGCACAGGTGAACGTCTCGGTGGCCAGGGCACGGCTCGACGATCCGACGATGCGCGGCTTCGTCTACGCCTTCGACCGGGTCGCGCGCCTCGCAGCGGTCGCGCCGGGGTTCGTGTGGCACTGGCGTCCCGACAGCGACGAGCTGCTGCGCGACAGCGACGACCTGCTCGTCGTGAACCTGTCGGTGTGGACCGACTACGCGAGCCTGCACGACTTCGTCTACCGCGGCGAGCACGGACCGCTCGTCCTGCGCGGCCGCAAGTGGTTCCGTGAGTCACCGCAGCCGTCGACCGCGCTGTGGTGGGTCGCCCCGGGCACCCGGCCCAGCGTCGAGGACGGCCTGGCGCGGCTGCGTCACCTCCGCGCGCACGGGCCGATGCCGCAGGCGTTCTCGATGCGGCACCAGTTCGACGCAGCCGGCCGGCCGGCCGGTGCGGAGCGGTTCCGTCCGCGCCGGCCGGTGAACGACTTCGGTCGCGGCTGACGGAGACTCGTCGCTCAGGTGCCGCCGTGCCCCGGCATGCTGGGCACTCGCGAGCGGGGTGTCGACTCGTCGCTCCACCTCAGCAGCGCGCCCACGCCGTCGGCAGGGTCTGCCTGACCGCGGTCGACGAGCGTGACTCCGGCACGGGAGCACACAGCCGCCCAGACGAGTGCCGCGTCGGCGGGCACCTTGACCGGGTCGGTCGCGCCGGTCATCACGGCGTCGTCGCGCGAAACGCCGAGCTGCAGGCGACCCGAACCGACCCACAGCCTGCTGTCGCGCTCGCGTCCGTCGACGAGGAGCAACTCCTCGACCTGGGCGCGCTGGAGCACCTCGACGACGGCGTCGATGCCCTCGGCCGCCGCCTCGGCGCGACCGGTCTGCTCCTCGAAGCGGCCCACGAGCCCGGCCTCGGTCTCGGCCCTGGTGGCAGCGAGCACCGACTCGGTGACGTGCTGCTCCGCCTCCTCCGACGTGCCGGCGGCGCGCCCGCCGGTGCTGGATCGGACGAGCCGCGACCGCAGCTCCTCGCCGGCGTGCTGCTCGAGGAAGGCCATCGCGCGCTCGTCGCCCATGAGGATGACGACCTCTGGCCGATGGGTGGTGACGATGCGGTCGAGCCGGCGCGCCACGGCTGCGGCGTTGTGCTCCCACGAGTCCTCGACGCGGGCCTGGTAACGCCGCTGGGACCAGCCGCCGGTCTGCACCTGGTGCAGTTCGTCGTGCTCGCCCTGCACCTCGAGCGACTCATCCTCGTCGCCGGCGCCCCCGCTCACGACGATGTCGGCGCCGGTGTGGTCCACCCGGACGACGACGTGCGGGACCGTGGCGGCGAGGGCCCGCACGGCAGGCAGCAGCGAGGGGATCGGGCCCCAGGAGACGTCCTGCGCCGGGCGGCGGGGCAGATCGTGGACCGCCAGAACGCCGTCGGCCCCGGCGACCACGAGCCGCCCGCGCTCGCCGCCTTTGCCGGTCGGGACGACAGCCGCCTCGCGCATCGTGTCGACGATGGCCGCCAGCGCGCCGGCCCCGCTCAGCTGCGACTGCAGGTCGCGCCAGCGTGCCTCGACGTCATCGGCTGTCGCGGGATCGGTGTGGGTCAGGTCGACGGTGACGCTCGCGAAGGGTCCGGTCGACTCGGCGAGGTCGTGGAACAGGGTGAGATCCATGGGTCACCTCCAGATAGGGACAAAGTGCCCCTACCCACCGGACCTCGGCCCTACCGGGGTCTACAACAGGTTGGTGAGCTCGCTCCGGGCACCCTCGCGCACGGCGTGCAGGGCGTCGACGGCGGTGCGCGAGCCGCGGGCCGCCACGGCGAGCGCCTGGCACTCCGCCACCGAGTGCAGCGACAGGGCGAGCCGGACGACCGGGACCTTGCTCGGTGCCATCGAGAGCGACGTCACGCCGAGGCCGACGAGCACGAGCGCCAGCAGCGGGTCGCCCGCCGACTCGCCGCACACGCCGATGGGACGGTCGACCTTGGCGGCGCCTTCGCACGCGGCGCCCACGACGTCGAGCACCGCTGGCTGCCACGGGTCGAGCAGGTCGGACAGGGCGCCTTGCATGCGATCGGCCGCCATCGTGTACTGCGCCAGGTCGTTGGTGCCGAGCGAGCCGAAGTCGACCTCGCCGAGCACGTCCTTGGCTCGCAGCGCCGCGCCGGGCACCTCGATCATGACGCCCGCCTTGGGCAGGCCGTTCTCACGGACGCGGCGGGCGAACCAGGCGGCCTCCTCGGCAGTCGCCACCATCGGCGCCATCACGCGTACGTCGGCGCCGGTCTCGCGGGCCGCGACGGCGAGCGCCTCCAGCTGGGCATCGAGCAGGTCGGGCCGCTCGGCGGAGAGGCGGAGGCCACGGCGGCCGAGGGCCGGGTTCTCCTCAGGCCCGAGGTCGGCGAACTTCAGGGGCTTGTCGGCCCCGGCGTCGAGGGTGCGCACGACGACGCGACGGCCCTCGAAGGGAGCGAAGACGCCACGGTAGATCTCGGTCTGCTCCTCGACGGTCGGGGCCTTGGTGGCCGAGAGGTAGACGAACTCGGTGCGGAAGAGCCCGACGCCCTCGAGGTCCTGGGCGCCGGCCGCGACGGCATCCTCGACGCCGCCGATGTTGGCCAGCAGCGCGACCGGCGCGCCGTCGGAGGTGCGTCCGGCACCGGAGAGCTGGGCCAGGGCCTGCTTGCGGCGCGTGGCCCGCTCGCGCTGGGCGTTTACCAGCGACATGTCGGGGGCGATCGTCACCTCGCCGGAGTCGCCGTCGAGGGCGACCGGCGTGCCTGCCGCGATGGCGGTCGCGTGCGGCAGCTGCACGACGGCAGGGATGCCCATCTGCGCCGCGAGGATGGCGGTGTGGCTGGTGCGGCCGCCCGCCTCGGTGATGATGCCGACGACGAGCGACCGGTCGAGAGTCGCCGTCTCGGCGGGGGCGAGGTCCTCGGCGATGATGACGCTCGGCTCGGAGAAGGCCGGGACACCCGGCGCCGGCACCCCGAGCACCGCTGCGACGGCCCGGGACCCCACGTCGCGCAGGTCGGCCACCCGCTCGGCGAAGTAGCCGCCGAGCGCCTCGAACTGCGCGGCATACGTCTCGACGGCGTTGGCGATCGAGGTGGCGCGGCCGTGACCGGCGGCCAGCTCCTTGGACGCCGCCTTGACGAGGCCCTTGTCGCGGGCGATGAGGGCCGTCGCCTTGAGGATCTGCTGGGCCGTGTCCTCGACCCGGGTGGCCCGTTCCTCGAGCGAGACCGCGACCGACTCGAAGGCCGCCTTCACGTCGGCCAGCGCCGCGTCCTGGTCGTCGACGGCCGGCTCGTGCGCCGGCGGCCGGACCGGCGGCGCGACCTGCACCACCGGGCCGTATGCCGTGCCCGGGCTGACGCCGATGCCCTGCCTGGTCCCCGAGTCGGTGATGGCGTCGGTCAGGGCGTCGGTCATGGGGTCGCTCATGGGGACTGCTCCGTCCTACTCCGCGTCGAGGTCGCGCGAGAGCAGCTCGACAAGACCTTCGAGCGCCTCGTCGGCGCCGTCGCCGTCTGCCGTCAGGACGACCTCCTCGCCGTGCTTGGCGCCGAGGGCCATGACGCCGAGGATGCTCGTCGCGTCGACGGGGTCCTCGCCCGGCTTGGCGATCTCGACGTCGAGCCCGGTGTTGGTCGCGGCCTCGACGAAGAGCGCGGCCGGACGGGCGTGCAGGCCCACCGAGGAGGCGATGGTGACGGTGCGGGTTGCCATGTGGCTTGCTCCTTCTTGGCTGAATGGCTGGAAGTCAGGTGTCGTGCGGTCGGTCGAGCGGACGTGACCCAGGCCAGTGGTGACCTGGGTCACGTCCACCTCTATCTCAGACCGTAGCGGTCGCGTCGATCTCGGCGAGGTTCGTCTCCCGCGACTTCAGCGTGATGACGATGCCGGCCATGACGGCGACGCCGACCGCGAGTGCCACGACGAAGAGCAGGAAGTTGCCGATGAGTGGCAGCACCCAGATGCCTCCGTGCGGGGCGCGCAGCGTCGTGCCGAAGAGCATCGCGAGGGCACCGGTGACCGCGGAGCCGATGACCGAGCTGGCGATGATGCGCACCGGGTCGGCCGCGGCGAACGGGATGGCCCCCTCGGAGATGAACGAGAATCCGAGCAGCCAGGCGGCCTTGCCGTTCTCGCGCTCCGGCTCGGAGAAGAGGTGCGGACGGATCGTGGTGGAGAGCGCCATGGCGAGCGGGGCGACCATGCCGGCAGCCATGACGGCGGCCATGATCTTCAGCTGCGGGGCGTTGGTGGACGCACCCGCGGCGGCGAGTCCGGTGGTGGCGAACGCGTACGCGACCTTGTTGACCGGGCCGCCGAGGTCGAAGCCCATCATCGCGCCGAGGATGATGCCGAGGACGATCGCGCTGGCGCCCGTCATGCCGGTGAGCCAGCTGTTGAGGCCGTCGGTGAGGCCCTTGATCGGGCGCCCTAGCACGGTGATGAACAGGCCGATCGTGATGAGCGAGCTGACGAGCGGGATCACGACGACCGGCATGACGCCACGAACGCCCTTGGCGACGTTCCACCCGGAGACCCAGCGGGCGACGAAGCCGCCGATGAGGCCGGTGACGAGGCCGCCGAGGAAGCCGGCACCCATCGTGGAGGCCACTGCGCCGCCGACGATGCCGGGCACGAGACCCGGGCGGTCGGCGATCGCGAAGGCGATGAAGCCGGAGAGGATCGGCACGAGGAAGCCGAACGAGGCGCCTCCGATGACGAAGAGCAGCGCGGCCCACGAGGTCAGGCTGACCGGGTTGAAGTTCTGGGCGATGTTGAACTGGTCGGTCGAGGTCAGGTTGTACTTGACGATCTGGATCGCGCCGTCCTGGCCGAGTGCCACCTGGGCGAGCATGAACGACAGGGCGATGAGGATGCCGCCCGCAGCGACGAACGGGATCATGTACGAGACCCCCGTCATCAGCCACTGGCGCACCTTCGTCGCGGTGCTCGCGCCCTCCTCGACCTTCGAGGTGAGGCCACCCGACGCGCCGGCGGTGGCGGCGGCCGCAGCGGCTGCCTCGCGCTTGCTCGGGTCGGCGTCCCACTCGGCGACGAGCCGCTCGGCCTGGAGCACGAGCGCCGGGCCGTCGGAGATGCCCTTCTTGACGCCCACGTCGACGAGGGGCTTGCCGGCGAAGCGGCCGGCATCCTTGACGGGCAGGTCGTGGGCGAAGATCACGGCGTCGGCGGCGGCGATCTGAGCCGGCGTGAGGGGCTTGGAGCCGGCCGAGCCCTGGGTCTCGACGAGCATCGTGTGGCCGGCGGCCTTCGCGGCGTTCTCGAGACCCTCGGCAGCCATGTAGGTGTGGGCGATCCCCGTCGGGCACGAGGTGACGCCGACGAGGTTGAGGGTGCGTGCGGCGGGCGCCTCCGCGGTGGCGACGGAGCCTGCGGCTGCACCCGTGCGTTCGGCGGCACCGGCGGACGCTGCAGCGGCGGCGGGTGCCGCGGCGCCGGACGGCTGGTCCAGCTCGACCTCGGCGCTGACGATGCGCACGACCTCGGCCTCGGTGGTGGCCGCCGCGAGCGCCGCCTTGAAGTCCTTCTTCATGAGCGCGCGGGCCAGCTTGGGCAGCATCTGCATGTGGGCGTCGCCGCCGCCCTCGGGGGCCGCGATGAGGAAGACGAGCGTGGCGGGGCCGTCCTTGGCGCCCCAGTCGATGCCGCCACCGTCGGTCGCGCGGCCGAAGACGAGCGACGGCTCGGTGATCGCGGTGCTGCGGGCGTGCGGGATGCCGATGCCGCCGGGCAGGCCGGTGGCCATCGTCTCCTCGCGCTTGCGCACGTCGTCGAGGAAGGTGTCGAGGTCGGTGCACCGGCCGGTCGCGACGAGGCGCTCGCCGAGCCTCCGCGTCGCCTCGTGGCGGTCTGCACCAGTGAGGTCGAGGACGACCTGCTCTTCGGTGATGAGGGACATGAGGGTTTCCTTTCGGAGGATCGGGGTCGATCGATGTTTCGGCGTCGTGGGGCCCGTTGCGGGGCCGGTTCGGGGTCGGCCTGCTGGATTTGCCTGTGGTATCTGCGTGTCTGCGTGTCTGCGTGTGTGTGTGTGCGTCAGGTGAGCGCGAGCGCGAGGTCGGGCTCGTGGGTGAGCTCGGCGCGTATGCCGTCGAGGTCGTCGGGGGTCGGTACGCGGCTTCCGGGGAGGGTGACCGCCGCGGCGCCCCACCTCACCCCGGTCATGAGGGCGTCCGCCGGGTCCAGCCCGGTGGACAGGCCGTGGAGCAGGCCGGCGAGCATGCAGTCGCCGGCGCCCACGGTGGACAGGGGGGCGGTGATCGTGGCCCGTGCGTGCGCGAAGGCTCCGTCGGTCACCAGCAGGGCGCCGTCGCCGCCGAGGCTGACGGCGACGACCTCGATGCCGCCGGCCACGAGCTCGCGGGCGGCGTCACGCACGTGGCCCAGGGTGGGCAGGTCGTGGTCGACGAGCTCGGCGAGCTCCTCGTGGTTCGGCTTGATCAGGTGCGGCTTCGCTGCGACGGCAGCGGCGAACGGCGCACCGGAGGAGTCGATGGCGACGCGGCCACCGCGGCCGCGCACCCGGGCGACGAGGACGGCATACAGGTCGGCGGGGGCTCCGGGCGGCAGGCTGCCGCAGCCGACGACCCAGTCGGCGCCGACGCTGCGCTCGAGGGTGGTCTCGAGGAGGGCCTCGACCTCGTCCTGCGACAGGTCGGGTCCGGGCTCGTTGAGCTTCGTCGTCGTGCCGTCGGGCTCGAGCACGCTGATGTTCATGCGCACGGTGCCCCGCACGGGCACGGAGGCGTGGGCGACCCCGGCGCTGTCGAGGAGGTCCTCGAGCAGGTGGCCCTCGGGTCCGCCGATCGGCAGAACGGCGGTCGTGTCGGCGCCCTGGGCGGCGAGCGCGCGCGAGACGTTGACGCCCTTGCCGCCCGGGTCGAGCTGGCTGCCGGTGCCGCGGTGCACCTCACCGCGGTGGAGCGCGTCGATGAAGACCGCGCGGTCGATGCTGGGGTTGGGCGTGAGCGTGACGATCATGCGGTCACCACTTCCGGTCCGGCCGCACGGATCTCGGCGGCGACGTCGTCGTCGAGGTCGGTGTCGGTGATGACAAGGTCGATGTCGGACAGCTGGGCGAAACGGTGGAGGTGGTCGTCACCGGCCTTGCTCGAGTCGGTGAGCACGACGCACCGGCGCGCGGCGTGGACCATGGCGCGCTTGACGAGGGACTCGGACTGGTCGGGGGTCGTGAGGCCGCGGGCCCCCGAGATGCCGTTGGTGCCGATGAGCGCGAGGTCGACGGTGACGTCGGACAACGGGCTGACCGCCCAGTCACCGACGGAGGCGCCGGTGGTGCCGCGCACACGACCGCCGAGGAGGTAGAGGTTGATGCCGGGGTGCGTCGACAGCACGCTCGCAGCCGCGAGGCTGTTGGTGATGACCGTCAGGTCGATGTCGGGCGGGAGCATCTCGGCGACCGCGAGCGAGGTCGAGCCGGCGTCGAGGATGATGCTGCCGCCGCTCGGCAGCTCGTCGAGGGCGCGCGCCGCGATGCGCCGCTTGACGTCGGCGAGGCGCCCGGAGCGGGTGGCGAGCGTCGGCTCGACCTCGAGACGCTCGACGGGGATGGCGCCGCCATGGACCCGACGCAGCGAGCCGCGGCGCTCGAGGGCGGTGAGGTCGCGGCGGACGGTCTCGGCGGCGACACCGAGGGAGTCGGCGAGGGCGGCGACCTCGACACGGCCGGCACGACGGGCCTCGGCGATGATGCGCTGCTGCCGCTCCGCTGCGTACACCTGGACTCCCTCGTCCCGTCGTTTCCTGCTGCTGATCCGACCGCCCCACCATGGGGCGATTGATCTAGGAAACCACTGGCCCGGCCTCATGTAAAGAGATTCGGGCACCCGTTTTTGTGGTTTTGAGCCCGCAACCGGACATCGAGCGACAACTCGGGCGCGACGGCCCACCGCTCGGTCACGGCGCAGCGCCGCCCGGCGGCATACAGTTCGGCTCATGCAGAGCAGCACGTTCACGCTGACCACGCCCGACGGCACCGAGGTCTTCGTCAACCGGTGGCTTCCCGACGGGCCGGCGCGGGCGATCGTGCAGATCGCGCACGGACTCGCCGAGCACTCGAGCCGCTACGCCCGCTTCGCGCAGCGCCTCACCGACCACGGGTATGCCGTGTACGGCTCGGACCACCGCGGCCACGGACAGACGTCCGGCGAGTCGTCCGGCAAGCGCGGCTTCTTCAACGAGAAGGACGGCTGGCAGACCGTCGTCGACGACCTCCACGCGGTCACCGACAAGGCGCGCGAGGAGCAGCCGGGGCTGCCCGTCTTCCTCCTCGGCCACAGCATGGGCTCGTTCATCGCCCGCGGGTATGCCGCGCAGTACGGCGCCGACCTCGCCGGCCTCGTGCTGTCGGGCACCGCCGGCGGGGCGGGCGCCCTCGGCAAGGTGGGCATCTTCCTCGCGTCGACGCAGGCACGGCTGCGCGGGCACGCGCACACGAGCGGCCTGATGAACACGCTGACCTTCGGGCAGTACAACTCGGCCTTCAAGCCGACCCGCACCCAGTTCGACTGGCTGTCAAGGGACCCGGACGAGGTCGACAAGTACATCAACGATCCCGACTGCGGGTTCGTCTTCAGTGCAGGCGGTTTCGCCGACCTGCTCCGCGGCCTCGAGACGGTCAACACCGACCGGTCAGCCTCGCGGATCCCCAAGGGGCTGCCCGTCCACCTCGTCTCGGGCGACAAGGACCCGGTCGGCGCCAACGGCAAGGGCGTGCGCACGGTGGCGGACCAGCTACGCCGTGTCGGCGTCCACGACGTCACCGTGACGCTCTGGCCGGACGCTCGGCACGAGATCCTCAACGAGACCAACCGCGACCAGGTGGAGACCGAGATCGTCGAGTGGTTCGACGCCCACCTCGTCGCCGCGCCGTCGTGAACCGGCCCTTCCGCGTCGTCGTCGGCGTCATCCTCGTGGCGATGGGCGTGCTGTGGACCCTGCAGGGCCTGGGCTACGTGGGCGGGAGCGCGATGTCGGGCCAGGTGGTCTGGGCCGTCATCGGCCCGGTCGTCGCGCTGGCCGGGCTCGGTCTCGCGCTCTCGCGCCCCCGCGAGCCGTAAGAAGCCGAGCACTCGACTGCCAGGGTCGTGGGCTGGTCGCTCAGATGGAGTACTGGGGCGGCCCCTCGGCACGTTCGGTCCCGACGGACGGCGGGGGTGGCGGAGGCGGGGGAACGGGCGTCTCGGCGCCACCCTCGTCGAGCTGGAAGGGCGGGTACACGTCAGTCATCAGCGCGGCGTACGCGGCGACCCGGTAGACCCATCGGTTGAGCCCGATGACGAGGTCGAACAGCGCGCGCGGGTAGCGGTCGGCGAAGAGCAGCGACAGCCCGGCGACCAGCACGAGCAGGCTGAGCAGGCCCCATCCGAAGGACTCGAGGTGCGCGCCGCCGTCACGGGCCCGGTTCCAGGCCCAGCCGCCACCGACGATGAGCCCCACGATGATGTAGTGCGGGATCGCGAGCAGCCACCACTTGACGAGGACGAGACCGCGCGAGAGGCGCTCGGGGTAGGCGATGTCGAGCGTCGCCGGGTAGTCGGGCTCGACGCCCAGGCTGAACGGCGGGTAGCGGTCGGTGCCGAACGCGCCGTTCGCGTAGTACGACACGCGCCACGACCACCGCAGCACGCCGAGGTTGAAGTCGAAGAGGCCGCGCGGGTACTGCCCCGTCACGAGGATCGCGAAGAACGCGATGACCGTCACGAACCAGAACGCGACCCAGAGGAACCCCAGCACGATGAGGTGCGGGATGACGAGCAGCCACTTGAGCAGCCACAGCCAGCGTGAGAGCGGCTCGTCGAGCCGTGCGTCGAGCCGCACCGGGCTGACGGCACGGGAGCTCGCGCCCCACGTCGGCGGCATGCTCGCGTCAGCACCACTGACCGCGTATGCCGTCGCGCCCGGTGGTGCTGGCACCGGCCCGTTCCCGGGGCCGCTCGGGTAGCCGCCGGAGCGGGGGCCGGTCGTTCCCCGGATGATGAGGGCCACGGCGAGACCGGTCAGCACGAGACCGACGCCGAGCATGATGAGCGACAGCGGGATGAGGAAGTTCGCGCGCACTCCCATCGTCGCTGCGACGTCGACGCCGGGGCTGCCGTCGGCGTTCATGACGACGATGGCCCAGTGCCCGTCGGTGACGCGCCAGGTGAGCTCCTGCAACCCGGTGCCTGCAGCGCTGGCGACCCAGAAGGCCTGACTGGCGGGGGGCGACACGCTCGAGCCGCCGGGGGTCGTGCGAAGCACCGCAGCACGCTGGCCGCGCGAGAACGGGTCGGTGATGTTGACGACCTGGTCGCGCGCGACACCGGTGAAGTACGACGCGACACGCTGCGCGTCACCGATCCCGACGAAGACGCCCTTGCCGTCGGTCGTGGGCCTCACTGTGAGCCGGACGTCGACGCCGAGCCGGTCGATGGCCCAGTTCGGCACGTCGGGACCGGTCTTCACCGCGACGTCCTCGGCCGTGATCGCGGCCGTGGGGGTGCGGAGGCTCGGGAGGGAGCCGGAGAGGTAGCCGGCGCTGTCCCGCCCGACGGCATACGTGATGCCCAGGCCTGCGCCCCCGAGGAGCAGGCCCAGGCCGGGAAGGAGGAGGAGGCAGCCGATGACGAGGGCTACCAGATGGGGTCGGGTGGGGTGCGAGGCACGCACGGGTGGAGGGCTGCTGGTTCCGGACATGCTGCAGCGACCTGTCTCGGCGAAGAGGCCGTGTCTTCCTGCGCCGGGGCGACGCGGACGACTGTGTCAGCGTCCTGGACTTCCCCGGTGCTTCGACGCTACGCCGATCTCGCGAGTTCGCTTGTGATCACGGGATATTCGTGGTGCGACTCACGTCCCATTCCGCCCACCTCGGACGAGTCGGACCAACGCGACGAGCATTGCGATCCCACTGCCGACGAGACCCACGACGAGCAGCACGCGCGCCACCGTCTCCCAGGCGCTGCCCGCGAAGTCGAACGGGAAGACCTGCCAGATCCGCACCATGGCGGCGATGCCGACGGCGCCGACGGCCAGGTCGCCGAGGGCCTTGAGCCGCGGCGGGTGCCACACGGCGAGCACGAGGTTGACGACGATGCCCGTGACGAGCGAGGCGTTGACGAGGCCGAGGACGAGCGGTGTGCGTTCGGTGAGGAACGGCACCGCCTCCCAGCCGGGCCAGGTGTTGACCAGCACGAGCAGCACGACGTTGACGACGGCGCCGCCGACGTAGCTGCCCGTCGGGTTCGGCGCCCGGCCGGCCGGAAGCGGGTCGAGCGGCTCGGGCACGTGGCCCGACCGGTGGTCGCGTGAGTCCGACGGCTGGTGCTCGGTCGCGGCACTCATGGCGCGCTCCCGGCGGGCACCGAGGGCGTGCCCTCACGCGCGGTCGACTCCTCCGAGGCCGTATGCCGTCCGAGCAGCTCCGCGGGCAGGGCCGCGCGCACGGCTGCGGCGAGGCCACCGGGCACGACCTCGCGCAGCTCGTAGCGGGCCCGCACCACGGGGACCGGCGCCGACAGCACGCGGGTCAGGTCGATGGGGGTGCCGGCGACGACGGCGTCGCAGGAACCGGCCGCGACGGCGGCGCGGATCGTCGCCTCGAGGTCGCCGACCTGCCGCGACCCGTAGCCCATGGCAGGCAGCACGCCCCGGGCGTTCGGGTACTTCGCGTAGGTCGCGGCGATCGACCCGACGGCATACGGCGTCGGGTCGACGATCTCGGAGGCACCAGCGGAGCGCGCCCCGACGACCCCGGCCCCGTACGTCATCGACCCGTGGGTCAGGGTCGGGCCGTCCTCGACGGCGATGACGCGGCGACCGCGCACCGCCTCCGGGTCGTCGAGGGTGACGGGACTGTCGGCCCGCAGCACGGTGGCCGCGGGGTTGAGCGAGCGCACCGAGGCCTCGACGGCGTCGATGTCGCTGGGGCGGGCGGAGTCGCACTTGGCGATGACGACCACGTCGGCCAGGCGGACGTTCGCCTCGCCCGGGTGGTACCTCGCCTCGTCGCCGGGGCGGAGCGGGTCGGCGAGCACGAGGTGCAGGTCGGGCACGTAGAACGGCAGGTCGTTGTTGCCGCCGTCCCAGAGGATGACGTCCGCCTCCTGCTCGGCCTCGCGCAGGATCCGCTCGTAGTCGACGCCGGCGTAGACGATGACGCCGCTGTCGATGTGCGGCTCGTACTCCTCGCGCTCCTCGATGGTGCACTCGTGCAGGTCGAGGTCGGCATGGGTGGCGAAGCACTGCACGGCCTGGGCGGCGAGGTCGCCGTAGGGCATCGGGTGGCGCACCGCGACCACACGCAGGCCGAGGTCGCGGAGCAGGCGCGAGAGGTAGCGAGTCGTCTGGCTCTTGCCGACGCCGGTGCGCACGGCGGTGACGGCCACGACCGGCTTCGTGCTGCGCAGCATCGTATGGCGCGCGCCGTGGAGCCGGAAGTCCGCGCCGGCGGCGACGGCCTGGGACGCGAGGTGCATGACCTGCTCGTGGCGTACGTCGGAGTAGGCGAAGACGACGACGTCGACGTGCTCGTGTGCGATGAGGTCGGTCAGCTCCGACTCGGCGACGATCGGGATGCCCTCCGGATACAGGGGGCCCGCGAGCTCGGGCGGGTAGCGCCGGCCCTCGATGTCGGGGATCTGCGTCGCCGTGAAGGCGACCACCTCGTGGCTCGGGTCGCCGCGGAAGACGACGTTGAAGTCGTGGAAGTCGCGACCGGCGGCGCCGAGGATGACGACGCGGGTGCGGTGGGAGCCGGGTTCGGTGCTGGCGTTGTCAATGCTGCTCTGATCTGGGCTGGTGTGATCGGTGCTGGTCTGATCGGTGCTGCGCATGGCCATCTCCGCGGCTGGGCCACCGACGTGACCGACACACCCCAGCGCGGGTAGTCCTGGCTGCGGGGCCCGCCATCGCCAGTGTCCCACCGGGCACACCTGGTGGAGGGCGGCAGAGAGCGGGGTCACGTCCGAAGGGGCTGCCGGGGATCGAGCGTGGTGCGACGATCGAAGGGTGAGCGACACGGCGGCACGACCCGAGGCCAGCGAGCTGACCAGCCCGGCTCGGGTCCCCACTCCTGGCACCCCCACCCACGAGCACGTCTCCCTCGCCGAGGACTGGGTGGCGAGCAACTACAGCCCGCTGCCCGTGGTCATCGAGAGCGCCGAGGGGGCCTGGGTCACCGACGTGGAGGGACGCCGCTACCTCGACGCGCTCGCCGGCTACTCGGCGCTGAACTTCGGGCACCTGCATCCCCTGCTCGTCGACGCGGCGCGGTCGCAGCTCGACCGGCTGACCCTGACGAGCCGCGCCTTCCACAGCGACCGGCTCGGACCGTTCTGCCGCGACCTCGCGATGCTGGCCGGCAAGGAGCTCGTGCTGCCGATGAACACCGGCGCCGAGGCCGTCGAGACGGCGATCAAGACGTCGCGACGCTGGGGCTACGAGGTCAAGGGGGTGCCGGACGGTCGGGCCCGAATCGTCGTCATGAGCGGCAACTTCCACGGCCGCACGACGACCATCATCAGCTTCTCCGACGACCCGGTCGCGCACGACCACTACGGGCCCTACACGCCCGGTTTCGACACGGTGCCCTTCGGCGACCTCGAGGCGCTCGAGGCAGCGATCACTGACGACACCGTCGCGGTGCTGCTCGAGCCGGTGCAGGGCGAGGCAGGCGTCATCATCCCGCCTGACGGCTGGCTGCGCGGTGTGCGGGAGCTGACCCGCAACCGCAACGTGCTCATGGTGGCCGACGAGATCCAGTCCGGCCTGGGCCGCACGGGCACGACCTTCGCGTGCGGGTTCGAGGACGTCGTGCCGGACATCTACGTGCTCGGCAAGGCGCTGGGCGGGGGCATCGTGCCTGTGTCTGCCGTGGTCGCTGACCGTGACGTCCTGGGCGTCTTCATCCCCGGAAGCCACGGGTCGACCTTCGGCGGCAACCCGCTCGCAGCCGCGGTCGGTCAGGCCGTGGTCGGGCTGCTCGCGACGGGCGAGTACCAGCAGCAGGCACAGCGGCTGGGCGTCGCCCTCGAGAGCGGGCTGCGCTCGCTGGTCGGGCGAGGCGTCGATGCGGTGCGCTGCCGCGGACTGTGGGCCGGCGTCGATCTCGACCCCGACCTCATGACGGGACGCGAGGCCTCCCACCGGCTGCTCGAGCGCGGCGTGCTCGTCAAGGACACCCACGGGTCGACGGTCCGCATCGCTCCCCCGCTCGTCGTCACCGACGCGGACATCGAGATCCTGCTCGACGCGTTCGCGGCGATCCTGCCTTGAGCTCGCAGCCGTGCACTGACGGCAGGCCGCTGACCCCGCTCCGTGTGGGCGGGGTGCGGGGCGGGGTGCTCAGGTGTGCCAGGTGACGCCGGTCGCGGTGACGGTCGCGGTGAGGTCGTGCTCGTGGACGTGGGTGTGGTGCTTCGGGCAGACCAGGGCCCCGTTGCTCAGGTCGGTCTTGCCGCCGCGCTGCCACGGCACGACGTGGTGGGCGTCGCACCAGGTCGCGGGCACCGTGCAGCCGTTGAAGCTGCAGCCCTTGTCGCGGGCGATCAGTGCGAGGCGCTGGCTGTAGGTGAAGAGCCGTTCGCGGTAGCCGACATCCAGCGGCGCCCCGTCACGGCCCAGGACGACCGGGATGATCCCGGCATCGCACGCCATCCGCCGCACCACCGATGGCGACAGCACGTCGCCGGTCAGTGTCGTCCCGGACCCCTTGCTGCGCCCAAGACCGTCGACGTCGCTGAGTTCCGTCAGATCGTTGGCGAGGGTGTCGTAGTCGATGAGGACGACGACCTTGGCCTTCTCCGTGACCGGGACCCCCCGCGCGGCCGCGACACCCCGCTGGGTGATGGCGAGCAGTGCGTCCATCCGGCGCCGGGCCGGGGTGCGGTCATCGGGTGCGGTGGTGTGGCCGTGCTCGTCCTTCTCGGGCCGGGGCGCCGACAGCGGGTCGATGGCGGCCTTGAGGATTGCCGCACCTTCCGGGTCGAGCATCCCGCGCAGCCCGACCATCCCGGTCTTAGTGGGCGGGGTGAACCACAGCCCGCGGGCCTGCCGGCGGGCGGAGTCGAGCCGGTCCTCGTCGCGGGGTGGCCGGACCTGCTCGGTGTGGTGCCGGGCCAGGCGGGCCAGCTCCTCCGGCCGCAGCACCCCCGCCTGCGCGGTGAGGTCGGTGATGGCGGTGTGCAGGTCGGCGGGGTCGGCGACCGGCGCGACGCGCTCGTCGAAATCGATGACCTGGGCCGCGTTGGCCACCGTGACCTGCTGCGTGGCGACCAGCATCCGCAACCGGGCCCACCGCGCCTGCGCCAGGGCGGCCCCGACGGTGACGAACGCCTTGGCCTGTCCCGCGGTCAGGGACGGGTCGTGCAGGCGGAGCCAATCCACCCGCGACAACCCACCCGGGGCCTCGACACCACGCGAGACCAGCTCGGACACCAACGTGACCAGCGTGACCTCCAGGGCGCGGCGCTGCTGCGCGACCCGCTCGGTCGCAGCGACCAGGTCCGCTTCCGCGTGCCCGCCGAGCCCGATCCCGAGGCTCGCCTCGAGCTCGAGCATCGGGTCATAGCTCTCGACGCACCCGTCCGGCTCGCGGCACCAGTCGCCGTCGCCGGACCCTGATGCCGCATGGCCCTCATCGTGGGGCGCAGCGCCGAACCGGGCCTCCATCCGGGCTTCGACAGACTCGATCCAGGCCGGGTCGTTGACCATCTGCTCGAAGTCGACCGGGTCGGTCCAGCGCACAGCCCGGAGGTCGATCGACTCCAGCTCGTCAGCCGTCAGCCCGGCCCAGGCCCCTCGCGGCTGCGCCGCCGGCCGCGCGGCCGGTGCCTCACGTCGGGTCTTGACCCGCCTCGGCCCGGACGGCACGGCGGGCTCGCACGACCCAGACGGCATACGCCCCGAAAGCCCCGCCCAGAACCCGCCCTCGGCCACGCCGCCCGCCGCGCGCTGCCGCGCCTCGAGGTCAGCGAGCCGGCTCCGGAGGAGCTCGAGCGTCGGTGCGTCTGGGGCCATGAGTCGAACATATCTTCGACCACCGACAGTCCCCGTCGGGCAGCGGCGGCGACGCTCAGCCGGGGAAGCCGAAGCAGGGGAAGAACCCCTCGACTCGTGTGCTCCAGCGGGCCAGTCTCGGTCCACGTCGCGACCAGGTGGACGGTGACGGGGTTGCCGTCACTGTCGGAGCCGGCCAGGTCGGTGGGCACGAAGGCGCGCGTCAGGCGCGTGTCTACGTCGAGCGGTGCGCCGATCTGCGCCTCTGCCTCGAAGAGGACGACACCGCCTCCACCACCTCCAACCGCTGCGTGGACGCCCGTCGGGCTCTGGGTGCACGTGTCGCTGACACGCACGAAGACCGACGTGAGGCCCTGCTTGTTCACGGGACCGGGCTGCGCGGCATACATCACGCGTTCCGTGACACCGTCCGTGGCCCAAGGGGTCTCGTCTGTCACATCGGCTGCAGCGGCCGCGATGGGCGTGCTACTCCGGAAGTGGGGCGAGGGGCGCCCCTGATGAAGGTGACCCGAGGAGGGGCCATGGCCAAGAAGCAGTGGTCGGAGCTGACGAGCGGCCAGAGGACGGCGGCCATCGTCGCCGGGTGCGTGCAGCTGTCGCTCGCGGCGACGGCGTGGGCCGACCTGGCGCGTCGGCCGGCCGAGGAGGTCGAGGGCAGCAAGGCGATGTGGGCCGCGATCATCGCGGTGAACTTCGTGGGCCCGCTGGCCTACTTCGCCCGCGGTCGCAAGGTCGTCGCTCAGGCGCCGGCCGACGCCTGACGTTCCGCGCGCTCACGTATGCCGCGGAGCATCTTCTGGCTCATCAGCGAGCTCGCGGCCGAGACGGGTTCGACGAGCACCGGTGACCACCAGTGCGTGTAGCCGAACCGTTCGCGCGTGATGAGCCGCGTCGCCGCGTGCGGGTGCCGGTGCAGCACGAACGCCCAGGTGAAGTCGTAGGGCGCCTCGCCCGGTGAGCCCTCCGCCCCGAGGGGTGGTGGCGCGCGCAGCACCAGCGAGTGGTTCGGTTCGACGGAGACGACGGTGAGGGCGACCTGGGGGTGCAGGCGAACGAGGTCGCCGGGGGCGAGGTGCTGATACTCCAGGACGACCGTGTGGGCGCTGTGCAGGTTGCAGCCGGCGAGGTTCTCGAGCCGGTCGTAGCTGTAGAAGCCGCCCCGGTCGGCGCCGATCTGCACGACCCAGGGCCACACGACCTCGGGCACCGCCTCGATGGTGATGGCCCGTGTCGCGACGAGACCCGGGGCGGGGATGAGCTCGTCGCCGGGCAGTGGCTCGCGCGACTCCTCTGTGGTGGCGCCCCAGTGCAGCGCGGAGAACCGGGCGGTCACGACCGACAGGGCCGCGGCACCGACGAGGACGGGTGCGACGAGTCGCCTCATGACTTCCACGGTAGTCCGATCCCGTTGTCCACTAGCCGGATTCACATCTCGGGTGACCGAACCGACAAAGGCAGGAACAGGCCCGGGAACTGATGAAGCCCGGCTCGCAGATGCGAGTCCGGGCCATCAGTGACGGTTCACGTACCACAACGGGCCAACCGCCGAAGTCTTTGTGTCGCTTGGGAAAAGTGTCCCCTTCTGCAACGACTCCGTCAGGTTGACACGCCGGTGTCAGCGACGTCAGCGAAAAGATGGACATTTGGTCCGAACGGACCATTGGTGACTAGTCATCCGTGGTGCGACGGCCCCACTGCCCTCAGGAGATCGGCGTCCCCGTCGGCAGGCCGCCGAGCGCCCCGTCCGGGACGACGCGCACGCAGCCCCACTCGAGGCCGAGCCGGTCCATCACAGCGGGGCTCGTCACGTGACGAAGCCGACCACCCTCGACGAGCCACACCGGGTCGGACGACCGCTCCCGCAGCAGGGTGCGGTCGCGCGGCACCTGCCGCAGTCCGGCGAGCGACCCCTGGGGGATCTCGCGCACGGCGTTCCAGTCGAGACCGAGGCCCTCGAAGACCTCGGGCGACGGGATCCAGAACGCCTTGCCGCCGTAGACGACGTGGATCGGGTCGGTGCCACGCTCCCGCACCAGCGTGCCGTTGCCCGGGTAGGTCGCGACGTGCGCCATGGAGCCCGGCTTGGCGGCGACGACTGCGTCCCAACGGAATCCGCACGCGTCGAACTCGGCGGGCGAGGGCACCCAGAAGGCGCCGCCGCCACGGATCACGTGGATCTTCGGGTCGGTCGAGTCGTGGACCAGCCGACCGTTGGTGAGGAACCCGGGCGTCTTGCGGGTGTAGCTCTCGACGAACAGCCCACGCCACGTCTTGCCGTTGCTGCCGGTGATGGCACGCTCCGCCGGGTCGTCGACGGTGGTGAGCTTGAGGCGCACCTCCTGGCCCGGGTTGTTGTTGTCGTAGACGAGCACGTAGGTGTAGCGGCTGTCCTGCTCCCAGCCGTACGCGACGACCTGGTGGTCGTTGCCGAGCTGGGTCACGTCACGGGCCTGGGTGAGTCCGAGCAGCACCGGCTGCCCGGAGTTGAGCCGCGCCTTGAGCCTGGGCAGCTCGTCCTCGCGGGTCATGCGGGCGACGCCCTTGCCGCGCAGCCACGTCGGGTGGTCGAGGCTCGTCGCGTACTGGACGAACTTCGCGCCGTTGTCGACGAAGGTGTCCATGAGTCGCGAGTAAATGTAGTCGGCGACGAGCGAGCCGTCCTGCGGCAGAGAGCTGTTGGTCGACATCGCGAGCCCGGCGTGCCAGTAGTCCATGGCCGCTGCAGCCATGCCGCCGCAGCGACCGCGCGTCGTGACGTCGATGCCGAGGGCCGGGATGCGGAGGACGTGGTTGGTGAACCCGTTGCTGAACGCGAAGCCGTTCTCGGCGGGTGTGAAGCTGATGCGCACGGTGGTGCCTTTCCCCGTTGATGGATCTGTATGGTGATCGCTGGTGGATCGTTCGGGGAGAAGAGCGTCGAGACCCGTCGGCAGTACTGGGCACACGTACTCAAAACGGACACGTCGCCGCCCACGCGACGCCAACCGGCGGAGCAGCCGCCGCTCAGGGCACCCCCGCCAGCGGCCACGCCGTGCCGTCGGTCGTGTCGATGAGCGCGGCGCTGTCGCAGTGGAGCGTCAGCGGCAGCCGGTCCGAGACCGCCGACACGACGGCCCCCACCTGCGCCATCTGCACGCCGGTCGACGCCGAGACGTGGGGCATCCAGTGCCCGGGCTCGTAGTGCCGGTGGATGGTCGCGCCCGTGGCCCGCAGCGCCTCCACGGCCCGCGCCTGCCGCAGGGCCAGCACGGCCGACGCCGAGCCGGCGAGCGCCACGCGCCCCCGCGGGAAGACGACGGTTCCCTGCACCGAGACGTCCACCGGGCCGGAGTCGGGCAGGGACAGTGCCGCGTCGCGCACTGCGCCAACGTCGCCGTCGAGCAGGACGGCATACGACAGGTGCGGCACGTGGCGGCCGTGAGTGTGCGAGAGCAGCGTCGGGATCCCGTTCTCCTCCAAACGCTTCCACAGCTCACGGACGAGCGCGTCGGAGCGCTGGTCGAGCAGGAGGCAGAGCGCGAGCGCCATGCCCCATTGTGGGCGAAGCGGACGGCATACGCTGGCGGCGTGAGCGCCACACCCCTGCCCGGCGACCTCGACGTCGTCAACGCGAACCAGTACGTGCAGCTGACGACGTTCCGCCGAACGGGCGCGCCCGTGTCGTCCCCGGTGTGGGTCGCCAGGGACGGGGCCGAGCTCGTCGTCATCACCGTCGAGGGGACGGGCAAGCTGAAGCGGCTGGCGCACACGTCGCGCGTCGAGCTGCGTCCGTGCGACTTCCGTGGGCGGGTGCCCGAGGGGGCGCCGACGTATGCCGGCACGGCCGTCGTCGACCGCTCCCCGGAAGGTGTCGCCGCGGTCAAACGCGCCATGGCGCGCAAGTATCTGATGGCGCGTCTGGGCGACGCGATCGCGGTCGTCACCGACCGGTTCCGCAAGCGCACGCCGCGGGCCGGGATCCGCATCACCCTGACGTGAACCCGCCTTGGCCCGCTACGGTCCGCCGGTCCGCTCGAACCTGGACCACAACCCTCGACAACGAGGGCTCCAAAGGTTGGACACGCGTTTTTGTAGGCCCCTGACCTGCACCTACCGTGAAGGACATGAGTTCGGCCGCAGGTGCCCGGCTGGTGCAACGCCAGCTGGGAAGGATGCTGCGCAGCAAGGTCGCCGGCGACGATGCGCCGGCCCGCGCGCAGCGGATCTGGGGTGCCCGCGGGGAGCGCTGGTTCACACCGGACGACCCGGTGTGGCGGGTGCATGCGGACGCGTCGATGTTCCCGGCAGGTGTCACGTCGCTGCTGCTGCAGTCGCTGCACCCGCTGGCGATGGCCGGGGTCGCTGGCCACAGCGGCTACAAGGGCGACCCGTGGGGTCGGCTCCAGCGCACGAGCCACTACCTGGCGACGACGACGTTCGGCACGATCGAGCACGCCGAGGAGGCCATCGCCACGGTGCGTTCGATCCACACGCGGGTGCGCGGCAAGGCGCCGGACGGCCGGCCCTACCGCGCCGACGACCCGCACCTGCTGATGTGGGTGCACGCGGCCGAGATCGACTCGTTCCTGCGCGGTTTCCAGACCTTCGCGGCCACGCCGCTGACCGACGACGAGGCCGACGTCTACGTCGCGCAGGCCGGCATCCCGGCGTCGCGGCTGGGCGTCGTCGACCCGCCCACCTCGGTGGCGCAGCTGCGCCAGGTGCTCGAGGCCTACCGTCCTGAGCTCGAGGCGACCCCTGCCGCCCGCGAGGCCGCGCGCTTCCTGCTGCTCAACCCGCCGCTGCCCCTCTACGCGCGCCCCGGCTACGGGACCATCGCGTCCGGCGGGGTGTCGCTGCTGCCGGGGTGGGCGCGCGAGATGCTCGGCATCCCGCTGCCCGGCGTCGTCTCGTCGTTCGTGGCGCGCCCGCTCGGCCACCTCGGCACGGCTGCGGTGCGCTGGGGCATGGCCGGGCTGGCGGAGCGCCGACCCAGCGACTCGCCCGACTCGCCTCACTCCCCTGACTCCCCCGATCACCCCGACGGGTCCGGTGGCCCGGTCGGGGAGAAGGCCGCCGTCTGAGCGGCCACCTTTGACCGGGCCGGGTGTCGCTCAAGAAGCGGGCGCACCTGGCCCGGTGCCTACTGTGCGCCGGGCCGCGCCGCACGGCCGTCCGACCAGGGCTGCAGCGGCACGTCGGCCGGCCGTTCACGCGTCCCGATCTCGTATGCCGCCTGGCCGGCCGACGTGACGACGTGCCGTCTGCCGCCGCGCTGGGTCACCGTCATCGAGAGGTCGGCGATCGAGCAGTTGGTGACGGCGTGGTCGTGGTGGGCTGCTGCGGCTCGGTGGGCGGCGGCGGCGTGGTGGGCGGCGGCGGCGTGGTGGGCGGCGGCGCCGGGGTGGGCGGCGGCGCCGGGGTGGGCGGCGGCGCCGGGGTGGCCGTGGTCGCTAGTGACGGCGGAACCTGGCGCCGGCTTGCCGGGCTCGGCGTAGAGCCAGGCCACGCACCGCTCTGGCGGTGCGACGACCTCGAGGTCGACGGTGAGGCCGGCGTGGCCCGGCAGGCGCAGGCGGGCGCCGTCGCGGCGCTCCTCGACCCGCGTGCGCCCAGCCTGCCCGACGCCGCCGAGCCTCCTCCGTTCGCCGAGCACGGAGAGCATGCCGTTGGCGACCCACGGCATCGTCCGCCCGCCGACGCGCAGGCGGCCGAGCACGACGTCGATCCAGGTGCTGCTCGGCTCACCGTCGAAGCCGAGACCGTGCAGCCAGATCCACCGCTCGGCGTGCTCGCTGCCCCAGTTGTGGCCGACCATGCCCTGCCAGCCGTCAACGGCGACGGTGCGGTCGCCGACCGTCACCGTGCCCGTGAACCGGGCGCTGGGGTGCAGGCTGACGGGCTTCGTCCTGGGGATCGGGACGGCATACATCCACGGGGAGGGCAGGTGCTCGAGCGCGGGCTCGCCCAGGAAGGTGAGGTCCCACGAGACGGGCAGGTGGCAGTGCACCCGGCCGGCCGTCGGCATGATCGAGCCGGCCGCATGCGTCGGCCCGAGCGTCGACCCGGCGACTCCGACCCAGTGCGGGTCGCTGGTCGGGGGCCCCTCGACGGTCTCCTTCGCGGTCACCGGACCCGGTGCCTCGGCGTCGAAGAGGGTGAACCACGTCGAGGCGAGAGGTGGGGTGCCCGGGTCGACGTGCACGGTGTGGCGGAGCCAGAAGCCGAGCCCGCCGCCGGGCGCGACCGCCCGCAGGTAGTGGCTCTCGTAGCCGGACCGCATCGCCGCGAACCGCGCGGCCGCCGGGTCGCCCCGCATCCTCCTGACGGTACCCCGGGCCGACCCCCCACTCCCCGTCGAGTGCTCACTTCCCGACGTCAGGAGGTGAGACCCGACCGGACGCGTCGCCCGCCCCCAGCCTCCGTCGAGTGCCCACTTTCCAGCGCCGCACGGACGTGACGACGGTGCGTCAGTAGGCTGCGGGTGTGCCCAGACTCGTGCTCACCGTCATCGGCGACGACCGCGCCGGCCTCGTCAACGCGCTCGCGGACGTCGTCACCGCGCACGACGGCAACTGGGAGGACAGTCAGCTGGCCGAGCTCGCCGGCAAGTTCGCCGGCATCGTCGTCGTGGGCGTCCCGGCAGGCCGCGTCGATGAGCTGACCGCGGCGCTGCACGAGCTCGACGGGCTGCTGGAGGTGACGACGCACCCGGGCGCCGAGGTCGACTCGGTGCCCGACGACGCGGCCTCGCAGCGCCTGACCATCGACCTGCTCGGCAACGACTCCCCCGGCATCGTGCGCGAGGTGTCGTCGGTGCTGAGCCGGCACGAGCTGTCGATCGAGACGATGACGACGGGCACGCGCGAGGCGCCGATGGCCGGCGGGCTGCTCTTCGAGGCGCACGTCGTGGTGCGGGTGCCGGCCGAGTCCGACAGCGGTGCGCTGCGCGCCGACCTGGAGAAACTGGCGACCGAGCTGCTCGTCGACATCGCCGTCGCCTGACGCCGTCGCCTGGCGTCGTCCGGCGTCGCCTGGCGGCGTCGCGGCGCGTTCGGCGGGCCGGTTCCGTCACCCACGACGAAGGGGCCCGTCTCGCCGTGCGAGTGCCGGGCCCCGAGACGGTTACGTACCACAACGGGCCAACCGTCAAAGTCCTTCGTCATCCCCTGACGACTACGTCCAGTGAAGGGCGCTTCTCGGGTCACTACGAAGGTATTCCGTTGACCTTGTGGAACTCTTGCGGACTCCTTGCGCCGCGAGCAGGGTGGTTGCATGGACGGTCACGGGTACGCAGCAGCACCTGATGCACTTCCGCACGCGAAGGTCGTGCCCATCGCGGACTACGGCTTCCTGTCGGACGGTGAGGTGACGGCGCTCGTCGCGCCGGGCGGCGACATCGACTGGATGTGCTTGCCGCGCTTGGACTCACCGAGCATCTTCGGCTGTCTGCTGGGGCGGCACGCGGGGCGCTTCCGGCTCGGCCCGTCGGACGTGAGCGTGCCGACGGCACGGCGCTACCTGCCGGGCACGATGGTGCTCGAGACGAGCTGGGGCACGCCGACGGGCTGGATCATCGTGCGCGACGTGCTGCTCATCGGGCCGTGGCACCACGACGAGGGCATCTCGGAGAAGCACCACCGCACGCCGATGGACTACGACTCGGAGCACACCCTGCTGCGCTCGATCCGGTGCGTGTCGGGTGAGGTGCAGACGGTGGTGGACTGCGAGCCGATCCTCGACTACGGGCGCAAGCCGGTGAAGTGGGAGTACACGGAGCACGGGTACCACCAGGTGGTGTCGCAGCCGAACGGCTCGGGGGTCAAGCTCACCCTGACGAGTGACCTGCGCCTCGGCTTCGACGGCGGGCAGGCCTCTGCCAGAACGCTGCTCAAGCAGGGCGACGAGCGCTACATCGCGCTGTCGTGGGGTGCGATCGAGCCGCCGTTGACCTCGGAGGATGCGCACGACCGGCTCGAGTGGACGGCCCACCACTGGCAGCACTGGCTCGCGCGAGGCAAGTTCCCCGACCACCCGTGGCGCAGCTACCTGCAGCGGAGTGCCCTGACGCTCAAGGGTTTGACGTACGCGCCGACGGGGGCGATCGCGGCAGCGGCGACGACATCGCTGCCCGAGACCATCGGCGGGGCGCGCAACTACGACTACCGGTTCACGTGGATCCGTGACGCGACGTTCGCGTTGTGGGGTCTCTACTCGCTCGGGTTCGACTGGGAGGCAGTGGATTTCTTCGCGTTCATCGCCGACATGGCCGAGCGTGACGAGGACCTGCAGATCATGTACGGCATCGGCGGGGAGCGCGACCTGCCGGAGTCGGAGCTCGACCACCTGCCCGGGTATGCCGGGTCGCGCCCGGTGCGCATCGGCAACGCCGCGCACAACCAGGTGCAGCACGACGTGTGGGGTGCGCTGCTCGACTCGGTCTACCTGCACTCGAAGGTCGCCGACCACCTCGACGGGCGCATCTGGCC
>CBHRRQ010000005.1:0-35389 GCA_966081555.1 uncultured Terrabacter sp. | reverse complement strand
GGCCCCCCCCCCCACGCCCCCCCCCGCCCCACTTCGCGGTCGTGGGCCCGACGGGTCGCGACACGAAAGTGCGCAATGGCGCAGTTCGCGGCCGCGGGCGTACGCGTGGGGTTGCACCGGCCGGTCACGCCGGGTCGGGCGGTCACGGGCTGCAGGCGGGGAAGCCGAGAAGGAGCGCGTGACCGCCCGACGGACGGGCGACCGGTTGGGGCGAGGGATCAGGCGAAGGAGAAGAGGGCGATCGGGTCGGAGGTCGGCTGGCCGGAGCCGCCGGGCGGCTCGACCGTGATGCCGGCCCCGGTGGCCTTGCTCGCGTCGCCCTCGAGCACGACGACGTGGTCGGGCCCGGGCGGCATGACCCCGGCCGAGGCCATGTGGCCGGTCGGGTCCTGGAGCCAGAGCTGGTAGACCTTGCCGCCGGGGGCGTCGGCCATCTTCGAGGTGACGATGACGGCGCGGTGCAGCGACTCGGAGCGCCAGACCGTGGCGCTCGACCCGTCGGGGAAGCGCTTGACGGTGCTGGTGCGGTCAGCGGCTGCTAGCACCTGGTCGGCCATCGCCTTCGAAGGGTCGCTGTTGACCTGGCGCCACACCGTGAAGCCACCGATGGCGAGCACGGCGACGGTGGCCGCGGCCACGACGACGCGCCAGCCACGAGCGAGTCCCCGTGCGCTGCGTGAGCGTCGGCGCGAGCCCAGCTCGTCAGCGTCGTCAAGGACCGGTGTGGCGTCGGGCTGACCGGAACCTGCGTCACTGACGGTGGCCGGAAGCGATGGGGCGGACTCCTCGGCCGTCTCGACCTCGGGGGCGGTCACGGGCGGCAGGGGCCGCACGGCCGTGATGTCGGCGAGCACCTTGGCGCGCAGCGACGGGGGCGGCGCCACCTCGGACAGCAGTGCCATCTCTGCGGCCGCGGCACGGAGGCTCGCGACCTCGGCCTGGCAGGCGGGGCAGTCGGCGAGATGGCGCTCGAAGCGGGCCCGCTCGACGTCGTCGATCGCGTCGACGGCGTAGGCGCCGGACAGTGCGTGCACGTCGTCGTTCACAGGGTCACCCCCAGCGTGTCTCGTAGTCGGATGAGTCCATCACGTATTCGGGTCTTGGCGGTCCCGAGCGGCAGGTCGAGCATCGTCGCCACTTCGGTGTGCGTGTAGCCGCCCAGGTAGGCGAGCTGCAGGGCCTCGCGCTGGGCCTCGGTCAGGGTCTCGAGCGCCCGGTGCACCCGCTCGGCGTCGAGGCGCTCGACGACGGCCTCGGCCGTGGAGTCGTGCGTCACCTCGTGGGTGCTCGCGCCGTAGCCCTCGTCGCGGTGCCGGGCGGCCTCGGCCGAGCGGACCCGGTCGACCGCCTTGCGGTGGGCGATGGTCAGCATCCACGAGAGCGGGCTGCCGCGGCCCGGGTCGTAGCGGGCGCTGTGCCGCCAGATCTCGAGGAAGACCTCCTGCGTGACCTCCTCGGACTGGGCGGGGTCGCGCACGATCCGGCGCACGAGGCCGAAGAGCCGCGGCGCGACCGCGTCGTAGAGCTCGGCGAACGCCGACTCGTCGCCCGTCGCGGCACGGCGGAGCAGCTGCTCCAGCGGTGCCGGCCGGGCAGAGCCCTCCGGCGTGTCGTCGCCGGAGGGCACCACCGAGATCCGTGACATGGCATCCATTCTGTCGCCTTGGCCGGGACTCTCAGGCTGCCGGGATCAGGGCATCAGGACGGAGTCGATGATGTAGACCGTCGCGTTGGCCGTCGGCACGTTGCCGCAGATGACCTTGGCCTTCTCCTTGCCGACGGTGAACATCTGCCCCGAGCCCTCGACCGTGATGGTCGTGCCGGCCAGCGTCTTGTGCTCCCCGGCGAGCTTGTCCGGCGCGATCTTCCCGGCCACGACGTGGTTCGTGAGGATCTTCGTCAGGGTCGGCTTGTCGGCGAGGACCTTCTTGAGGTCGGCGGCCGGGATCTTGGCGAACGCGTCGTTGACCGGCGCGAAGACGGTGATCTCGGGGGCCGAGTTGAGCGTGTCGACGAGGCCGGCCGTCTTGACGGCGGTGACGAGCGTCGAGAGCAGCGGGTTGTTGCCAGCGGCCGTGGCGACGGGGTCGGTGGCCATGCCGTTGAACGAGCCCTTGCCGTCCTTCGGCACGGCGGCGCAGCCCTCGCCGAAGACGGCGGACGCGGCGTCCATCGAGTCCGACGAGCTCATCGTCTCGGACGGCGTCGGCGTCATCGCATCGGAGGTGGCGGACGAGCTCGCTGCCGGCGTGCTGCCGGCGCCCGCCGAGGCGGTGTTGTCGGTGGAGCTGCCACAGGCGGCGAGGCCGAGCGGCAGGGCGATGGCGAGGGCGACGAGCCCGGTACGCGTCTTCATGGTCTTCATCTCGATCACTCCTGGTGTGTGGGGTGGTGCGCAGTCAGAGGGAGTTCGGTGCTGTCGTCGATCTGGATTGCTTGTGGGACAGTCTTTTTCGCGGAATCTGCTGCGGGCAGGCTCATGCGACAGTCACCACGACCTCCTGGATGCCACTCGACCCGCTGGGGAACGGTGTGGCGCGCTCGGCCTCCTGGACACGGCCCTGCAGGTCCGTCGCGCGCACCGAGAGCCGGTGCAGGCCGGGCTTCGCGTCCCACGGCAGGTACCACTGCCGCCAGTAGTCGACGCCGACATCAGGCCCGAGTCTCGTTGCCTGCCAGGGGCCTTCGTCGATCTTCACCTCGACCTTGCCGACTCCACGGTGCTGAGCCCACGCCACGCCGCCGATGGCGACGCGTCCGGCCGGGATCGTCGACAGCGGCGCCGGGGTGTCGATGCGCGCGCTCGTCCTGATGGGGGCGTCGGTCGCCCACTGGCGCTTCGTCCAGTACGCCTGGTCAGCGGCATACGTCGTCAGCGTCAGCTTCGTGAGCCACTTCGTCGCGCCGACGAAGCCGTAGAGGCCGGGCGTGACGAGGCGGGCGGGGAAGCCGTGGACGTCGGTGAGCTGGGCGCCGTTCATGCCGACGGCCACCATGGCGTCGCGACCGTCGCGGACGACCCCGAGCGGGGTGCTGATGGTGAAGCCGTCGACCGCGGTGCTGAGCAGCTGGTCTGGCGAGCCCGAGATGCCGGCGCGGTCGAGCAGGTCGGTGAGCCGCACGCCGAGCCACCGGGCCGCGCCGACGTAGGAGCCGCCGACCTCGTTGGAGACGCAGGTCATCGTGATGTCGCGCTCGATGAGCGGCAGCGCGGACAGCTCGGCGAAGGTCATCGTGAAGGGCCGTTCGACCATGCCGTCGACCTCCAGCCTCCACGTGTCCACGTCCACCTGCGGCACGACGAGGTTGGTGTCGACCCGGTAGAACGTCTCCGTCGGGGTGCGTAGCGGCGAGATGCCCTTGACCGTCGACTCGAGGCCCTTCGGCAACGGCTTGGCAGGATCCTGGGCGCGCGGGAGGGCAATCTGCTTCGCCCGCTGGGCGCCGGCGCGCAGCTGGCCGCCGACGACGGCGAGGGCGGAGAGCACGGCGACGCCGAGCGCGCCACCGAGGAACCCGCGCCTGCCGGTGCCGACGTCGCGAGGGATCGCGGCGGCCTGCTCGTCTTCCCCGGCGGACCGCCGGGCGATCCCGGCCAGCCACACCAGCACCGCGACACCGGCAGCCATGGCAGCGAGCGACGGCACGGCGTCGCGCACTGCGGCCGCCGGTCGGAGCAGGGCAGCCGTGCCGGCGAGACCGGTGAGCAGCACGATGACGCCGACGGCGTACGGCATCCTGCGGCGGCTGAGCAGCCCGGCGACCGCGGCGAGAGCCAGGGTGCCGGCGAGCACCGCACCCTGCAGCACCGCCTTGTCGGCGGTGCCGAACCGCGCGATCGCCCACTCCTTGACCGGTGTCGGGGTCAGGTCGATCACCGTCGAGCCGATGGCGAGCACCGGTGAGGCGGCGGGTGACACGAACGCCGCGACGAGGTGGCCGGCGGCGATGCCGGCCACGGCGGCGAGGATCCCGCACAGGGCGAGTCGTAGACGTGTCATGCGCCGTGGTTCGGCGCGGTCGGCCCGATCGGATGGCCGGCAGCGCGGCCGCGGGGTGTCGGGCGCTCAGCCGCGCAGCAGCCGACGGATCGTCGTGCCGTACGCGAGCCGTGCGACGAGCGCGACGACGGGGTCGAGCACCGCGGGCACCGGACGCACCCGGATGACCTGCTCCCACTCGACCCGTGAGCCGCGCCCGGTGGGCACGACGGCAAGGTCGATCTGCCCGCGAACGACGTTGCCCTCCTTGCGGATCCGGGCGGCCCCGGCGGTGTCGGGATGCGGCGGATTGATCTGGTCCACCACCATGCGGTCGTCGAAGCCGACCGGTCCGACGGCCGTCCGGGCCACGAAACGCGACCCCGCACGCAGCCCGTCGGCCGTGAGCACCTCACCGCTCAGGGTGGTCAGCGGGATCGCGCGGCTGTGCGCCCGCAGGTCGAGCAGTCGCCGCCACGCCTCGTCAGCGGGCAGCTCGGTCTCGACCACGACGGTGAAGCGCGCCATGCGCACCAGTCTGACCTACCGCCCGACGGCCCACGCGTGACCTCGCGACCAAGAGGGGCCCCCGGCGGGGTCGGCCCGCCCATGACACCTGTCACGGGCAGGCCGTGACCGTTGCCCCTGACGGCGACCGCCGTCCCTTGGGAGAGTGGCATCGTGACCACAGCGACCACAGCCACCGCCCCGGCCATCGAGCTGCGCGGCCTGGTGAAGACCTTTCCGCCGCAGCGCGGCTCGCACGACACCGCGGTGCGGGCCGTCGCCGCGATCGACCTGCGCATCGAGCCGCGCGAGGTCGTCGCCTTCCTCGGCCCCAACGGCGCCGGCAAGACGACGACCCTCGACATGGTGCTCGGCCTGACCGAGCCGACGAGCGGCACCGTCGAGGTCTTCGGGCGCCGCCCTCGCGAGGCCGTCGTCTCGGGCGCGGTCTCCGCGGTGCTGCAGACGGGTGGACTGCTGCGCGACCTCACCGTCCGCGAGACGGTCCGCATGATCGCGTCGACGTATGCCGTCCACTCGCCCGTCGACGAGGTCATCGACCGCGCCGGGCTGACGCGGCTCGCCGACCGTCGGGTGTCCAAGTGCTCCGGCGGTGAGCAGCAGCGGCTGCGCTTCGCGCTGGCCCTGCTGCCCGACCCGCGCCTGCTCATCCTCGACGAGCCGACCGCCGGCATGGACGTCACGGCCCGCCGTGACTTCTGGGACACGATGCACGCCGATGCCAGCGCCGGTCGCACCGTCGTCTTCGCCACGCACTACCTCGAGGAGGCCGACGCCTTCGCCGACCGCATCGTCCTGGTGGCGGGTGGTCGCATCGTCGCCGACGGCACGACGGCCGAGATCCGGTCTCGAGCCAGCGGCCGCACGGTGTCGGCGACCCTCCCCGAGCGGTCCCGGGCCGAGGCGGTCGCTGTCCTCCGCGCCACCGACGGCGTGCGCGGCGTCGAGGAGCGCGGCGCCCGCGTGCTCGTCTCCGCGACCGACTCCGACGCGGTGGCCCGGCTGCTCCTCGGCGAGCTCGGCGGCACCGACCTCGAGATCGTCACGGCCGGGCTCGAGCAGGCATTCATGGCGCTGACCGGCGACGACCGCACCACCACCGGCCCCGACGGCACCGGCGACAGCGACCACGCCGCCCGCCTCGATGCCCGATCCGCCCACCACGACGAGGAGCTCGTCCGATGAACGCGACCTTCACCCTGCTCGAGATGCGCCGCATCACGCGCGACTGGGCAGGCATGTTCTTCACCGCCGTGCTGCCGGCCTTCTTCTACCTGATCTTCGGCTCGACGGTCGACGCGAAGAGCGCCGACATCGGCAACGGCAATGTCGCGATGTACGTGATGATCAGCATGGCGGCCTACGGCGCCGTCACGGCCACGACGAGCATCGGCGGCAACGCGGCCGTCGAGCGCGTGCAGGGCTGGGGTCGCCAGCTCGGCCTCACGCCGCTGGCCGACAGCTCGTACATCGCCATGAAGGCGCTCATCGCGATGACCGTCGCAGCCGTCCCGATCCTGCTCACCTACCTGCTCGGCGCGATCACGGGCGCCAAGGGGTCGGCCGGAGCGTGGGCCCTCAGCGCCGCGCTGGTGCTCCTCGGGTCGTCGGTCTTCGCGCTGTACGGCCTGCTCATCGGCACGGCCTTCCGCTCCGAGGCGGCGGTGGGCGCGGCCGCGGGCACGCTGGTCATCTTCGCCTTCCTCGGCAACCTCTTCATCCCGCTCTCGGGCGCGCTGCTGTCGTTCGCCAAGCTGACCCCCCTCTACGGGTATGCCGCCCTGGCGCGCTACCCGCTCACCGAGGGGTTCCTGCCCGACGGGTCGCGTGACCCGCTGTGGCTGCCCGTCACGAACGTGGCCGTGTGGGCGCTCGTCTTCGGCGTGCTGGCGACGGTGCTCGTGCGGCGGGGCCGGGAGCGCCAGTGACGGCGGGCGAGACGCCGGCCACGGCCGGCCCGACGGTGGACAACCCGTGGGAGCGCTGGTCGTGGGTCGTCCAGGGCGTCTGGCTCGTCTTCCTCGTCTTCCCGGTGCTCGCGGTCGTCAACACCGGCCGTCCGGCGTGGCAGGTGGTGGCCGGTCTCGCGCTCATCGCCGCCTTCGGTCTCGTCTACGCCCTGGGGGCGCAGCACCTGCAGCGGCTCGAGCGCGACTGCCGGCCGCGGACGCGTCGGGGCGTCGCCTACCTGGCCGTGCTCGTCGCCTGCACGGTCGCGATGGCGGCGCTCATCGGGGTCGGCAGCCTCAGCTTCCTGCCGTTCGTCGTGTCGTTCGGCATGTTCGCCCTGCCGGTGGTGTGTGCGATGGCGCAGGGAGTCGTCGGCGTCGTCGTCGCCGCCCTGGCCGCGGTCTTCGTCGCGCCTCAGGAGGACACGTGGGTCGTGGCGATCATCGTCTTCGCCGTCGGGTCGATGACCGCCGTGATCCGGCTGATGAGCGAGCGTGGGGCGCAGTACCAGGCGATGTCGCGCGAGCTGGCCCTCGTCGCCGAGCGTGAGCGCGTCGCCCGGGACGTGCACGACGTGCTCGGCCACTCCCTCACGGTCGTCACCGTGAAGGCTGAGCTGGCCGAGCGGCTCGTCGACCTCGACCACGAGCGCGCCAAGGGCGAGCTCGCCGAGATCCAGGCGCTGAGCCGCCAGGCGCTCGCCGAGATCCGCGAGACCGTCGGCGGCCTGCGCCAGGCCCGCCTCGACAACGAGCTCGCCTCGGCGAAAACGGCGCTCGCAGGTGCCGGCATCGAGGCCCACGTCCCCGACGACCCGGCCGTCGACCCCCGACACCGCACCGTGCTGGCGTGGGTGCTGCGCGAGGCGACGACCAACGTCGTGCGCCACAGCGACGCCGACGCCTGCTGGGTCGAGCTCGACAGCGACCGCCTGACGGTGCGCGACGACGGCCGCGGGCTCGGCGGGCGACCCGAGGGCAACGGCATACGCGGGCTGCGTGAGAGGGTCGAGGCCGCGGGAGGGCACCTCTCGCTCGAGACCGGCCGCGAAGGCCACGGAACCGTGCTGGAGGTGCGGCTGTGAGCGATACGGTCAAGGTGCTGCTCGCCGACGACCAGGCGCTCGGGCGAGGCGCGCTGGCGGCGCTGCGGGGGCTCGAGCCCGACCGCGTGGCCGTCGCCGCGGTCGGCCGCGCCGACGAGGTCGCCGACGCGGCCCGGCGCTCCGGCGCACAGGTGTGCCTGCTCGACATCGAGATGCCCGGCATCGACGGCATCGCCGCGGCCGCCGCCGTGCGCGACGAGCTGCCGGGCGTGCGCACCCTCGTCGTGACGACCTTCGGTCGCCCCGGCTACCTGCGCCGCGCCCTCGAGGCGGGAGCCTCCGGCTTCGTCGTCAAGGACACCCCGGCGCGGCAGCTCGCCGAGGCGGTGCGGCGGGTGCACGCGGGTCTGCGGGTCGTCGACCCCTCCCTCGCCACCGAGTCGCTCGTCGACGGCGCGAACCCGCTCACCGAGCGCGAGCGCGAGGTGCTGCAGGTGGCGCTGCGCGGCGGCACGGTGGCCGCCATCGCCGGCGAGGTGCACCTGTCGCCGGGCACCGTGCGGAACCACCTGTCCTCGGCCATCGGCAAGACCGGCACGTCCACCCGCGCCGAGGCTGCCCGGGTCGCCCAGGAACGCGGCTGGCTCTAGCCCTCGGTTCGGTGCGGGGCGGGCGCGACGTGCCCGTCCCGGCGACAGGTCGGCCGACCCAGCCACGTTCGGCCGACCGAGGCAGTTGTTTCGAGAATCGAAGTGTCGACTCGTGCGGCCGCGGATCGACGTCGTGGTGGAGGCTGGGACCGACCCGGCCGGCAGACGAAGGAGTTCTTATGCGCTACCTGATGATCCACAAGATCGACGAGGCCCGCCCCGAGGCCTGGAACCCGAGCCAGGAGTTCCAGGACGCGATGGCCGACCTCATGAAGGAGTGCGCCGAGTCGGGCGTGCTGCTCGCCGCCGAGGGGGTCACCCAGACCAAGGACGGCGCGGTCATCCGCAAGACGGAGGGCGCGGGCGTCGCCGTCACCGACGGGCCGTTCAGCGAGGCCCGCGAGGTCATCGGTGGCTTCGCCCTCGTCAACGTGTCGAGCAAGGAGGAGGCCGTCGAGCTCGCGACGCGGTTCGCCTCGCTCTTCGACGAGGTGTCCGTCGAGGTGCGCCGCGTCTTCGAGTTCGAGGACGCCCCGCAGGGCTGAGCCCGTGTGCCGTGCGGCCGGCGTGTGCCGTCCGGTGGGCGTACGCCGCCGGGCCAGGTCGCCGTCAGGCCGGCGCGGGCCGCGGGGTCGAGGCGCCCGGCGTGCCCGCGCGCCGTGCCATGAAGGCCGTGACGAGCTCGGCGACGCCGATGAGGACGAGCATGATGCCGGCGAGCCGCGCCAGCAGCACGAGCGACGAGCCGGGGAAGATCGCGACGACGAGGCCCGCGAGCACCGACACGACACCGCTCGCGATGAGAAAGGTCCGGGCCGGTGCCGTGCGGCCGACGCGGAAGCCCTGTGCCACCGCGGCAACGCCCTCGGAGAGCCAGCCGGCCGCGATGACGATCGCGACGACGAGCAGCGAGGTGCCCGGCCGCAGCAGGCAGATGATGCCGGCGACGACCGAGAGGGCGCCGAGGGCCAGCGACACCGGCTTGAGCCACGCGGGCTCGCTCGGCAGCAGCCGGCTCGTGGAGATGCGCAGCGCCCCGGCCACGACGAGCTCGATCCCGAAGGCGATGGCCACGACGAGCAGCGTCACGCCGGGCCAGGCGAGCACGAGGACGCCGAGCACGATCGAGAGGACGCCGAGGGCGACGAGCGGCATCGTCCAGCCGGACTCCTCGAGGGTCGCGCGGTGCCGGCCCCGAACCGCAGCAGCGGAGGCGCCGGACTCGCCGGGCGCACCGGGTGGGACGGACGGACCGGCAGGGTCCGGGCGATCGGGACCAGGCGACTCGGCGCCGGGGACGGTGCTCGACATGGTGGCTCCTGAGGGTGAGGTCGGCCCGAGGGGCGGCACCTCCAGTCTGACCCCGACGTGGGCCGCGAAGACCCCAAACCGCGCAGATCGCGCCACACCCACCGAACCGCGAGCCGTGGCATACGCACAGGCCTACCGATAGCGTCGGCGAGGTGAACATCATCTTCGTGGAGCCGTCGTTCCCGGCGAACCAGCGCCGTTTCGTGCACGCGCTCGCCTCGGTGGGTGCCAACGTCTACGGCATCGGTGAGTCCGAGGAGGGGCACCTCGGCGACGAGGTCCTCGGGGCGCTGCGCGGCTACTACCGCGTCGGGTCGGTCACGAACGTCGACCAGATGGTCGAGGCGGTGCGCTTCTTCCAGGACAAGGTCTGGATCGACGCGCTCGAGGCGACGGTCGAGGCGCACACGATGCCGGCCGCGCAGGTGCGCGAGGCGTGCGGCATCCCCGGCACGAGCGTGCGCACGACGTGGCTGTGCCGCGACAAGCCGTCGATGAAGGAGGCGCTGCGCCAGGCGGGCGTGCCCACCGCGGCGAGTGCGGCCGTCGACTCGGCCGACGAGGCACGGGCCTTCGCCGAGCGCGAGGGCTACCCGCTGATCCTCAAGCCGCGGGCGGGCGCCGGCGCGCAGGGAACGGTCCGCGTCGACGACGACCGTGAGCTCGAGGAGGCGCTGGCGGCATACGGCCGCGAGGGGGCGACGACGATCGCCATCGAGGAGTTCGTCGAGGGCCACGAGGGCTTCTACGACACCATCACGCTCGACGGCCGCGTCGTGCACGACTGGGCGACGCACTACTACCCCAACGTCCTCGAGGCGATGCGCCACCGCTGGATCTCCCCGCAGTTCATCACGACGAACCGCATCGACGAGCCCGGCAACTCCTTCTACGCGGAGGTGCGCGAGCTCGGCCGCCGCGTCATCCAGGCCCTCGGCATCGAGACGTCGGCCACCCACATGGAGTGGTTCTACGGCCCGAAGGGCCTGAAGTTCAGCGAGATCGGCTGCCGGCCGCCGGGCGTCGGCGCGTGGGACGTCTACTCGGCCGCGAACGAGGTGGACGTCTACCGCGAGTGGGCGCACGTCATCACCCACCGCGCCCCCGAGCAGCAGATGAAGCGCACGTATGCCGCCGGCATCGTCGCGCTGCGCCCTGACCGTGACGGGTCGATCACGGGCTACAGCGGCATCGACGAGATCCAGGCGCGCTACGGCGAGTGGGTCATCGACGGCCACTTCCCGCCGGTCGGCCACGGCACGCAGGGCGTCGAGGCCGGCTACATGGCCAACGCGTGGGTGCGGCTGCGCCACCCCGACTACGACACCGTCAAGGCGATGCTCGACGACGTCGGCCGCACCATCCGCGTGCACGCCGGCTGACGCCCGCACTCCATGACGACGATCCTGCTCGGGCCCCAGCGGTTCACGACGACCGTGGGCACGACCGTGCGCTCGCTCGACGTGGACGGCCCTATCGCCATGGTCAACTCCGGGTGGGAGGAGCGTGAGTCCGACGACGCCGAGCTCGCCGGCCACCTCGACGGCCGCGGCGTCAACCTGCGCCTCTACCGCCGGGCGTTCGAGCTGCTGCGGGCCGAGCCCGAGCTGCGCGCCGTGGTGCTCGACCACCGGTCCCGGCACGACGAGCTGCGCGCCTTCTACGGACTGCGCCTCCAGTCGGCCTGGGACACCGTCTTCGCGGTGCGCCACCGCACGTCGCGGCACGGCATCGGCGAGGGCGCCGAGCGGTCCGCGCTGCAGGCGCTGCGCGACGTCGACGACTGGTACGCGTACGAGGTGGCGCGGCTCGTCGAGCAGACGGCGGCCACCGACGCGTTCCGCGGCAGCGCGGCCCTCGCGACCCATCGCGCCGAGATCGACGGGCTGCTCGCGTCCGCAGCGGCCGTCGTCGTCGCCGGCGGGCACGTCGGCCTGCTCATGGAGACGCTGCGCCTCTTCGCCGTGTCGATCCCGGCTGCGACTCCCGTCGTCGCCTGGTCGGCCGGGGCGATGGCCGTGTGCGACCCGGTCGTGCTCTTCCACGACTTCGCGCCGCACGGGATCACCGCGCCGGAGGTGCACGACCGCGGGCTGGGTCGCGTGCGCGGCGTCGTGCCGCTGCCGCACGCGCGTCGCCGCCTCGAGCTCGACGACCGCGACCGCATGGCGGTCTTCGCGGCCCGCTTCCCGGCTCACCGCCTCGTGCCGCTCGACGCCGGCACGGTCATCCGGCTCGGCGCCGGCAGCACCGACGCCGACGGTCGCGCCGTGCTTCCCGAAGGCACGCGGGTGCTGACGACCGCGGGCACGGTCGTCACCGAGGGGGCCGCGTGAGCACCCAGGCCCGCACGGTCCGGCTGGCCGTCAACCAGCTGCGCCAGCGGCTGCCGCTCGACGGTCCGGCCATCGACCGGTTCATCGAGCGGTTCGGCTGCCCCATCATCGAGGGCGAGCGCGCGACGTTCCTCTACCGCGGCGACGTCGACGAGGTGTGGGTGCGCCACCGCGTCGTCGGGCTGCCCGACCCGTTGCCGCTCAAGCGGATCGGTGAGTCCGACCTGTGGGCGGTGACGACCGTGCTGCCCGAGGGCTCGCGGGTCGAGTACCAGATCGAGATCCGCAAGGGCCAGCAGTACGAGCGCTTCAACGACCCGCTCAACCCGCGCCTCGCGCACAGCCCGATGGGTTCGTCGTCGGTGTGCGCGGCGATCGGCTACCGGGTGCCCGACTGGGTGGCGTTCGACCCCGAGGCGCGGCCGGGCACGCTCGTCGAGGAGCAGATCCGCAGCAAGGCCCTGCGCCGCGACCAGCCGGTTCAGATCTACCTGCCGGCGCGCTTCAACCGTGCCCAGCGCTACCCGCTCCTCGTCGTGCACGACGGCACCGACTTCCTCCAGTTCGCGGCGATGAAGACGGTGCTCGACAACCTCATCCACCGCCTCGACATCGACCCGCTCGTCGCGGTCTTCGTGCCGCCGCGCGACCGGCTCAAGGAGTACCCGAACTACGCGCCGCACGCCCGCTTCATCGCGCGCGAGCTCGTGCCGCTGCTCACCGAGCGGCTGCCGCTCTTCGACACGCCCGAGGCCCGCTGCCTCATGGGCAGCTCGTTCGGCGGCATCGCGTCGCTGTCCACGGCGGTGCGCTACCCCGGCTACTTCGGCTCGCTCATGCTGCAGTCGGCGTCGCTCGTCTTCACCGACATCGGCTTCGACCACGGCGGCGGTCCCGCCTTCGACCCGGTCGTGAAGTTCGTCAACCGCTTCCGCGAGAAGCCCTCCGCCGTCGTCGACCGCATCTTCATGACATGCGGCGTCTACGAGCCGCTCATCACGCCGAACCGGTCGATGGTCCCCGTCTTCCGCCACACCGGCATGAAGGTGCGCTACACGGAGTCGCGCGACGGCCACAACTGGGAGAACTGGCGCGACCGCCTCGGCGACGGCCTCTCCTGGATCTTCCCCGGACCCCAGAAGTTCGTCTACGAGTGACGGGCGCAACCCAAGAAGGCAGGCAACGATGAAGGTGACCGACCGGTGGCACTCCGACCGTCTGGGCCAGGACATCACCGTGGCCCGGTGGGGCACCTACGGCCAGCCGGTGCTGCTCTTCCCCACCGCCGGCGGTGACGCCGAGGAGGTCGAGCGGCACAAGATGATCGCCCACCTCATGCCGCTCATCGACGCCGGCCGCGCGAAGGTCTACTCGTGCGACAGCGTCGCCGGCAAGGCGATGGCCGAGCGGGTCGGCTCGACGGAGTACCGGATGGCCCTCTTCAACGCCTTCCACGACGCCGTCGCGTCCGAGATCATTCCCGCGATCCACTCCGACGTGGGCGGCCGGCTGCCCGTCGTCGTGGCCGGCGCCTCGATCGGCGCCTTCAACGCGCTCGCCATCACGTGCCGCTACCCGCACCTCGTCGACTCGGCCGTGTGCATGAGCGGCACGTACGCCATCGAGAAGTTCATCGGCGGCCCGTTCACCGACGACCTCTACTTCAGCTCCCCGCTGCACTTCGTGCCGGGCCTGCAGGGGCCGGACCTCGACACGCTGCGCCACCGCATGGTCATCCTCGCTTCGGGCAGCGGCCAGTGGGAGGACCCGGGTGAGGCGTGGGCCGTCGCCGACGTGCTGGGCGCCAAGGGCATCCCCAACCGGGTCGACGACTGGGGCCCGGCCTACAAGCACGACTGGCCGACGTGGTGGGAGATGCTGCCGACCTACCTCGACGACCTGCTGCCGTGAGCCGCCGACCCTTCCTGCTGCTCACCTCCCGCGTCGACGACGCCCTGGCCGAGCAGGAGCGTGAGGCGATCCTGCGCCTCACCGGGCTCGGCGCCGACGACGTCGTGCACCTGCGCATCGGGCAGGGCGCGTTCCTCCCCCTCGACGTGACGGCATACGCCGGGGTCGTGCTCGGGGGAAGCCCGTTCACCGTCAGCGAGCCGCGCGACTCCAAGTCGCCCACCGAGCGCCGCGTCGAGGACGAGCTGACCGTGCTCATCCGCGAGCTCGTCGAGCGCGAGGTCCCTTACCTCGGGCTCTGCTACGGCATCGGCGCGACGAGCCTCGCCCTCGGCGGGGTCGTGGACCGCACGTTCGGCGAGCCCGTCGGGTCCACGACGGTACGCCTGACCGCCGCCGCAGCCGACGACCCGCTCTTCCGCGGGCTGCCCGGCACCTTCACCGCCTTCGTCGGGCACAAGGAGGCGGCCACCGAGCCGCCGCCGGGTGCGGTCGTCGTGGCCACGAGCGACCCGTGCCCCGTGCAGGCCTACCGGATCGGGCCGTGCGCGTGGGTGACGCAGTTCCACCCGGAGCTCGAGCTGGAGACGTTCGTCGAGCGCATCCGCGCCTACGCGCACCTCGGCTACTTCCGCCCCGACGAGCAGGACGCGATCATCGAGTCGGTGAGTGCCGCCGACGTGTCGCCGGCACACGACGTGCTGAGGCGGTTCGTCGCCGAGTTCTCCTGAACCCCACGGGGTCCCGGGGCTACGGTGGGCCGGTGGAGGACCTCGCGGCCACGATCGGGCGGCTCGCCGACGAGCACGGCTTCTCCGGGGTGGTCCGCGTCGACCGCGACGGCGTGACCGAGCACGCCTCGGCGCACGGTCTCGCCGAGCGGGCCTTCGGGGTGCCGAACACGCTGGACACGCAGTTCGGGGTCGCCAGCATCGCGAAGAGCCTCACCGCCATGACCGTCGTCAGCCTCGTGGCCGACGGCCTCCTCGACCTCGGCACCGGGGTGCGCGACGTGCTCGGCGACGAGCTGCCCGACATCGCCACCGACGTCACCGTCGAGCACCTGCTCGCGCACCGATCCGGCGTCGGCGACTACCTCGACGAGGACCTCGACTTCGGCCCGTCCGACTACGTCATGACGCGGCCCGTCCACGAGTTCGTGACGACCGACGACTACGTGCCGTCGCTACGCGGCCACCCGACGAAGTTCACTGCCGGAGAGCGGTTCTCGTACTGCAACGGCGGCTACGTCGTGCTGGCCCTGGTCGTCGAACGAGTCACCGGGCGGCCCTTCCACGACGTGCTGGCCGAGCGGGTCTGTGTGCCGGCGGGACTCGGGCACACGGCCTACCTCCGTTCCGACGAGCTACCCGCGAGCGTCGCCCGCGGCTACCTCGACACCGACGGGCTGCGCACCAACGTGCTGCACCTGCCGGTGCGTGGCAGCGGCGACGGCGGCCTGCACACGACCGTCGGCGACCTCCACGCGCTCTGGGACGCGTTCCTCGGCGGACGGGTCGTCGACGACCGCTGGGTCGCCGAGATGCTCCGGCCGCGCAGCGTCGACCCCGGGGACGGGCGCCGCTACGGCCTCGGCCTCTGGCTCGCGCCGACCGGCGACGGCGTCGTCATGAACGGCTACGACGCCGGGGTCTCGGCACGCACGGCGCACGTGCCCAGCCGGTCGCTGACCTGGACGGTCGTCGCGAACACGAGCGACGGCATCCGGCCGCTCGTCCGGCACCTCGCCGAGCAGCTCGAAGCCTGACGGCCGGGCCCGTATCAGCCGGCACCCCGGCGCCCTCTGAGGGAGAGGCCTGTTCGCGGGGGCGGGCCCGGTTCCGAAGGACGGCCCAGCCATGAGCGTGACCGACGTCTTCCCACTCATCAAGGCGCCCGAGGCGTGGCCGGTGCCCGTGGTGGCGACGCTCGCGATGGTCTGCCTGGCCGGCCTCGACCTCGCCGGCGCGGTGCTCGCCAAGGAGTGGGCCGAGAACGGCAGCGTGCGCGCCCTCGTGCTCGGCGCGGGGGCTTTCCTCGTCCTCTTCTGGGTGTACGCGTCGTCGCTGAGGTACGCCGAGCTGGCCCTCGTCACGATGGGCTGGGTCGTCATGCTGCAGGTCGGCCTCGTCCTCGTCGACCGCTGGCGCTACGGCGTCGAGCTGCCCGCGGGCAAGTGGGTGGCGATCGGTGTGGTGCTTCTCGCACAGGCCTACCTCGTGCTGGCGCCGAGCGCCTCGCAAGCGGGGGCCACTGCTGGCGGCGGCTAGACTCTGGGGGCACGGGCAGGGGTGCACCGGGTTGCCGCGGCGCCACCTGCCGAACGCGTTCTCGCCTGCCGTTGCAGCACCCTGTAGTCCCGTCCGGCGTCCGTCCCGGGCGTCCTCGAAGGAAGCCCATGCGTCGTCGTCCTGCCCGCCCCGCCCTGGTGGCGGCCGTCGGTGTGCTCGCGCTGGCGGCGGCGGGCTGCACCACGAGCACGGCGCAGCCGGCCCCCCCGGGCAGCGGCACCGCCGCGGCGAAGTCCACGGCCTCGACCCCGTCGGCCACGCCGACCCCGCAGCAGAAGCCCCTCGTCGTCGGTGCCGTCTTCGACCACACCACGCTCGACCCGACGCGCCAGTTCGACCGCACCGGAGCGATGCTCACGCACGCGCTCTACGAGACGCTGACGACCCTCGACCCCGACGACCCCACCAAGGTCGTGCCGGGCATGGCGGAGTACACCATCTCGCCCGAGGGCAAGTGGCTGACGATGCGGCTGCGCAAGGACCTCGTCTTCTCCGACGGCACGCCCGTCACGACCGACGACGTCGTCTTCACCATCGAGCGGGCCAAGGGCCTCGGCGGACCCACCGCCGCGATGCTCGGCACCGTCGGCGCCACCAAGGTCGACGACCGCACCTTCACGCTCACCTCGCCCGGCTCGAACTTCGCCCTGCCGGCGATCCTGGCCAACCCCGCGCTCGGCATCCTCAACGCCGCCGCGGTCCGGTCGCACGGCGGCACCATCGGGCCGGGTGACGAGGCCAGCAGCTACCTCTCGCAGCACTCGGCCGGCTCGGGTCCCTACGTGATCGAGAGCGTGCGCGGCACGTCCGAGGTGCGCCTCGCCGCGAACCCGATGTGGCGCGGCACCGCACCCGCCTTCACGTCGGTCGTCGTGCGCAACCTCGCGCCCGCTCAGCAGCTCGCGGCGGTGCGCACCGGCGCCGCCGACCTCGTGCTCGACCTGTCGCCCGGGCAGGCCGACGGGGCCACGGCCCGCCCCCCGGCGTCCGCCGTCACGGTGACCTCGATGCGTTCGAGCACGCTCACCTACCTCGCCCTCGACCAGAAGGCGTCCGTCAACGCGTGGACGGCCAACCCGCGGTTCGCCGAGGCGATCCGGCGCGGCATCGACCGCGACGCGCTCGCGAAGGCCGTCCCCGGCGCCGCGTCCGCGCCCGGCCTCATCCCGGCCGGCATCGTCGGCGCCCTCGACGACCTCCCCCCCGCCGCGGTCGCGAGCGGGTCGGGGCCCTCCGGCACGGGCACGACGGGCGCATCGGGCACGACCGGCACCTCGGGGTCCGGCGGCTCGTCCGGCACGCCCGTGCCCACGGCGACGTCCTCGGCCACCGCCCCGACGGGCGCCGTCGCCTCCCCGACGACCCCGAGCGACGGCACGACCACCGGCGCCGACGGCCGACCCACGCCCGTCGTCACGTTGCCGCTCGTCCCTGCGCGCGACCTCGCGGCCGCCCGCGCGGCGCTGCGCAGCTCGGGCTACAAGGGCCAGCCGGTCTCCCTGACGTATGCCGCCGACGTGCCCGTCCAGGGGCTGCCGACCGGCACCATCGCCGCCGCCGTCGCGAAGCAGCTCGGCGAGGTCGGCATCACGGTGCGGCTCGACCCGCAGCCGGCCCAGAAGGCGCTTGCCGCCTACCGCGCGGGCCGCACCGGCCTCAGCCTGTGGGCGTGGAGCCCCGACTACCCCGACCCCGAGAACTACCTCGCCTTCGGGCCAGGCGGTCTCGTCGGCTCTCGCACCGGCTTCGTCCCGGGCCTCGACCCGCTCGTCGACTCGCTCACCGAGAAGGCGCGCGACTCGATCGGTGACGACCGTGAGATCGCGTATGCCGCCTGGCAGCAGGCGATGAACGAGCGCGGCCCGTTCGTCCCCCTCCTCCAGCCGTCCACACGGTTCGCGAGCGGCGACCGTGTCGCGGCCGTGCCCGGCAACCCGGTCTGGACCATCGACCTCTCCCCCATCCGCTGACCCGCTGCTGTCGGCCCTCCGGGGCACACTGGGGCGATGCGGTACGCCGTGTCCATCCCAAACTTCGGCCCGGGCCTCGATGCCGCGCTGGTCGGCGACTGGGCGGCCGAGGCCGAGGCGGCCGGGTGGCACGGCTTCTTCCTCTGGGACCACCTGCTGGCCTTCGACCCCGGAGCCATCGACGTCGTCGACCCGTGGATGGCGCTGGCGGTGGCGGCGACCCGCACGTCGCGCGTGCTCCTCGGCACGATGGTCACCCCCCTGCCGCGCCGGCGACCGGTCAAGCTCGCGCGCGAGGTGACGACGCTCGACCGGCTGAGCTCCGGCAGGGCCGTGCTCGGGGTCGGCATCGGGGCGATGCCCTTCGAGTGGGACTACCTCGGCGAGGAGACCGACCTGCGCCGTCGGGGCGAGATGCTCGACGAGCACCTCGACCTGCTCGAGCAGCTCTGGACCGGCGAGCCGGTCGACCACGTCGGCGAGCACTACCGCGTCTCCGGCGGTCCGTCGCAGTCGACGTGGAAGGGCGTGTTCCACCCGACGCCGACGGCCGGTAGGCGCGTGCCCGTGTGGGTCGCGGGCACGTGGCCGGGCACCCGACCGTTCAGGCGCGCCGCCCGGTGGGACGGCGTGGTGCCGATGCGGGTCGACGGCGCGTGGGAGGTCGAGGACACCCGTGGCGTGGTCGCCTACGTCGAGCGGCACCGAGAACGGGAGGCCGGCCACCGCGATGGGGGCCAGGCGTACGACGTCGTGGTGCCCGGCGAGACCGACCCGGCCGATCCCGCCCGCGAGGAGCGCTTCGCGGCCCACGAGGCTGCGGGCGCGACGTGGTGGGTCGAGGGCGTCCACCCGTGGCGCTTCGGCTGGACGGCCGGCGGGCCGTTGCCCGAGGCGGCCATCAGGGAGCGGCTGCAGGCCGGTCCCTGACGCGGGTCTGCTCCGAGCAGCCCTGCGCTGCCAACGTGCTCAGGCGCGCAGACTGCGTATCGGCTCGGAGCCGGTCAGCACGCTCACGGGGTCGTCGACGAGACGCTGCAGCTCGAGGAGGGCAGCCCCCGTCGCGCCTGAGGCGGCGTCGTGGGGTGCCACGACGACCTCGGGCGCGGCCCAGTGGGCGGACAGCACGCGCCGCCCCAGCCAGCCCTCGACCTCGGGCGCGAGCAGGTCACCGAGCTGGGCCAGGTGGCCGCCCAGCACCACGGTCGGGATGTCGAGCACGTTGACGACGCCGCCCAGAGCGATGCCCAGAGCGTGCGCCGCGGACTCGACTGCGGCTCCAGCCTTCTCGTCGCCCGCGCGGGCACGCTCGGCCAGGGCTGCCGGGGGCGCTGCCGCGTCGAGACCCGCGGCCGACAGCATCGCCAGCCGGCCGGCGTACCTCTCGAGGCAGCCGGTCGAGCCACAGCGGCACGGTGGGCCGTCGGGGTCGACGCTGACGTGGCCGATCTCGCCGGCCCAGCCGTGTCGGCCTGCCATGACCGCCCCGTCGACGACCACGGCGCCACCGACGCCGACCTCGCCGCTGAGGTAGACGAAGGTGGCCGGGTCGCGGCGACGTCCGGGAGCGGGGTGCGCGAACGCGTACGCGGCGAGGTCGGCCTCGTTGCCGACGCGGAGCGCCAGCCCGTCGATGGGGCCGGCCAGCGCGCCGGCAGGCGTGACGTTCTCCCAGCCGAGGTTGGGCGCGCTGAGCAGCCGCCCGGCGGCCGTGTCGACGATGCCCGGCAGGGCGAGGCCGGCCCCGGTGACGGTGGTGCCGGGCGGGGCGTCGGCGAGCACGCGGCCGGCGAGCGTGCGCAGCCGCCGCAGGGTCGGGGAGGGGGTGGAGCCGGTCAGGTCGGCCGGGGCGACCCGTTCGGCGACCACCGCGCCGGTGAGGTCGACGAGCCGCGCGGCCAGGTGGCTGACACCGACCTGAAGGCCCAGGGCCGCGAAGCCACCGCCGGCCGGGCGCAACGGCGTCGCCGGCCTGCCGGGTCGGGCGGGGCCGGTGGAGGAGGGGCCGTACTCCTCCAGGAGTCCACCGGCGACGAGCTCGTCTACGAGCCGCGACACGGTCGACCGGGTCAGCGAGGTAGCCGTCGCCACGTCGGCACGCGACGGTGGCTCGTCGGCGGCGAGCACGGTGCGCAGCACGAGGGCGAGGTTCGCGTGGCGCAGGCTCGCCTGGCGCAGGTTGGCCATGCCGTTGACCATAGTGGCTCGCGGCTATAAGTTGCATGGAACAACAAACCCCGGACCAGGAGTCGCGACGATGCGCCAGCCCACCCCCGACGACCGTTTCTCCTTCGGCCTCTGGACCGTCGGCTGGACCGGCACCGACCCGTTCGGCGGACCGAGCCGCCCGGCCCTCGACCCGTGGGAGTATGCCGACCGGCTCGCCGAGCTCGGCGCGTGGGGCATCACCTTCCACGACAACGACGTCTTCGCCTTCGACGCCGGCGACGCGGAGAAGTCGGCGCGGTGCGGGCAGCTCAAGGCGGCCGCCGACCGGGCCGGGCTCACCATCGAGATGGTCACGACGAACACCTTCAGCCACCCCGTCTTCAAGGACGGCGGCCTCACCGCGAACGACCGCGGCGTGCGCCGCTTCGGGCTGCGCAAGGTGCTGCGCGCCGTCGACCTCGCCGCCGAGATGGGTGCGACGACCTTCGTCATGTGGGGCGGTCGCGAGGGCGCCGAGTACGACGGCTCGAAGGACTTGCACGCCGCCTTCGACCGCTACAAGGAGGGCCTCGACACCGTCGCCGGCTACATCAAGTCGCAGGGCTACGGGCTGCGGATCGGCTTGGAGCCCAAGCCGAACGAGCCCCGCGGCGACATCTTCCTGCCGACCGTCGGCCACGCCCTCGCGCTCATCGCCGAGCTGGACCACGGCGACATCGTCGGCCTCAACCCCGAGACCGGGCACGAGCAGATGGCGGGCCTCAACTACACGCACGCCCTCGGCCAGGCGCTGTGGAGCGACAAGCTCTTCCACATCGACCTCAACGGCCAGCGCGGCATCAAGTACGACCAGGACCTGGTCTTCGGTCACGGCGACCTCATGTCGGCGTTCTTCACCGTCGACCTGCTCGAGAACGGCTTCCCGGGCGTGCCCGACGGGCCGCGCTACACGGGCCCGAAGCACTTCGACTACAAGCCGTCGCGCACCGAGCACCTCGACGGCGTCTGGGAGTCGGCGCTCGCGTGCATGCAGACCTACCTCGCGCTCGCCGACAAGGCGGCCGCGTTCCGGGCCGACCCGCGTACGGCCGAGGCGTGGGCGTATGCCGGCGTGCTCGACCTCGCCGAGCCGACCCTGGGTGCCGGCGAGTCCGTCGAGGACCTCCTCGCGACCGACGACGGCTTCGACGCCGAGAAGGCGGCCGAGCGCGACTACGGCTTCGTGCGCCTCAACCAGCTGGCCCTCGAGCACGTCATCGGCTGAGAGGGCGGGCGCACGTTCGTCCAGCGCCGCCGAAGCGACGGGTGCGTGAGCGCGGTGACTGCTACCGTCGTTGCCACCTGCCGGTCCGGTCCACGCGCTCGTCGTGGGCGTCGGCAGTCGAGGTCTTCATTCGGAAGGCCTCACTGAAGCAGAAGAGGCAACACCAGTGGCAACAGGCACCGTGAAGTGGTTCAACAGCGAAAAGGGCTTCGGCTTCATCGAGCAGGACGGCGGCGGCGCCGATGTCTTCGTTCACTACTCGGCCATCGAGAGCGGCGGCTACCGCGAGCTCCAGGAGGGCCAGAAGGTCGAGTTCGACGTCACGCAGGGCCCCAAGGGTCCGCAGGCGGAGAAGGTCAAGGGCATCTGACCCACGACAGTCTTCGGGACTCCGTCCCTGACCATCCCCCGACCGTCTGTTCGGGGGATGGTCTTTTTCGTGGAGTGGGCTGCGGGCCGCGCTCAGGTGCTGGCCGCGGGTGCGGGCGAGGCGGCGAGCCGCCCGCGGAGGGCCCGGCCGATGGACGAGCCGACGAGCAGGCCGAGCGAGATCGCGATGGCCACGCCGAGCAGCCCGAGGGCGACGTCGGTGGCCGACTCGCGACCGGCCGCCAGCTCGGTGACCCCGACGAGGCCCAGGCTGCCCGGCACGAGCAGCCAGAAGGCGGGGAGGAAGAGGACGAGGCGCGGCAGCTGGGGGCGGCGGAGCTCGACGATGGTGGCCCCGAGGCTGGCGGCGATGGCGCCGAGGAAGCCGCCGAGGGCGATCGTGCCGAGCTCCTGCCCGGCGAGCTGCGCGCCGAAGGCGAGGCTGAGCACGAGCAGGACCCAGCCCTGCATGCGCAGCGGCACGCCCTCCATGAGGCAGATGCTCGCACCGATGAGCACGAGTCCGACCGGGGCGCCGGCCCCGCCGATGTCGTCGACGCGCTGGTTGACGAGGGTCGAGGTGGGGACCCGGAGGAGCGCGGTGGCCATGAGCAGACCGAGGGCGAAGAGGCCGAGCTGCGCCAGGCCGTACGTCAGCCGGGCCGACCCGGCCTGCATGTGGCCGGCGGCGAGCTCGGACATGCCGTTGACGACGAGGGCTCCGGGGAGCAGGACGGCGAGCGGCGGCAGCACGGTGCGCAGCGGGCCGGTGAGCAGCCCGGCGTCGGCGGCGCCGAAGACGAGCAGCGACACGGCGAACGCGGCGAGGGTCGGGAGGAGTGCCTTGACCACCTCGTAGCGCTCCGCGAGCTGGACGAGCGCGAGCACGACGAGCGCCCCGACGGCCGCGGCGGCGACGTTGGCCCAGCCCGGCTGGAGGATGAGCGCGATGCCGACGGCCAGCACGGGCCAGGCGAGGGCGACGAGCCAGGCGGGCTGCTGGACTGGGCGCCGGGTCGTGGCGGCGAGCTCGTCACGGGCTGCCGCGATCGTCAGCTCGCCCACGACGAGCTGGTGGCGGATGAGGCGCACGCTCGCCGACTGGTGCAGGCGCAAGCCGGCCGCGGCCGAGCGGTAGGTGCTCGGGCCGCCCGGCGTGAGGGTGACCATGAGGCCGGTGGGCCCGACGGCCGTCTGGACCTCGGGGTAGCCGAGGCGGGTGCTCACCTCGGCGAGCTCCTCCTCGATCTCCTGGACCGGTTGGCCGGTGGCGATCATGGCCGTGCCGAGCTCGGCCAGCAGGGCGCGGGTCTCGGTCTGCCCGTCCGCGTCCTCCTGCATGGTCGTCATCATGTCAGCGGACGCCGCGCGCCGAAGACGAAGCCTCGGCGGCGCCCTGTCTACCCGCTCACCGATCGAGAGAACGCTCCGTCACCCCCGTGGGTGGCGGAGCGGTGTCTGGCTTGCGGGGGGAAGGCAGGGTAGGGATGGTCAGTCGACGCAGAGGCAGAAGGGGTGACCGGCGGGGTCGAGGAAGACGCGGAACGACTCCCCCGGCTGGTGGTCGTGCTTCGTCGCGCCGAGGGCCACGACGGCCTCCTCGCCGGCGTCGAGGTCGTCGACCATGACGTCGAGGTGCATCTGCTGCGGCACCTGCTGGCCGGGCCACTGCGGCGGGGTGAAGTGCGAGACCTGTTGGAAGCAGATGCAGTTGCCGGTCTCGGTGTCGCGGATCTCGGCCCAGTCGTCGGACGTCTTGACAGTCCAGTCGAGCATGGTGCCGTAGAAGGTGGCGAGCGCCCCGGCGTCGGGGCAGTCGAGGACGAAGCTGGGGTATCGGGCGATGGCCATGCACCGACCGTAGGCGCCCACCCGGACGATCGGCGTCCTGAAGATGACAGGACTTCATCGCCGATGCTGCAGCGGGCTCCCAGCGCTCGGCCTCCGATCTCGACGCGCCGCACAAGCTGACCTACCACTGGTGGGACCGCACGAAGTCCGGGCGGCTCAACATGGAGGGCTGGCCGGCATACACGCTCGAGGACGCCGGTGACGGCGCGACGCTGGTGCGCCACCACGTGGCGCTGCGCACGCACGGCGCGTACCACCTCGCGACCCCCGTGCTCGGTGTCATCCGCCCGCCGCGAGCGCACCGCCGTGCTGACCGCGCTCGAGGCGTCGTTCCGGTCGACCCGCTGACCTGGATCCGACAGGATCGGTGCCAAAAGTCCTGAGGACCCTGTCGAACCGGCCGCACGTCGTTCGACGTGGGGGTGAAGGCGGTCGACCGGACCGCCCGCGACAGAGGAGAACTGGGATGACGCACTACCTGCTCGCCGTGCACGGACCTGCCGAGATGAACGAGTTCGGCAACTACGGCTCGAAGGAGGACATGGAGCAGGCGTTCGCCGACACGGGCGCCTTCAACGACAAGCTCAAGGCCGACGGCTACTGGGTGTTCGCCGGTGGTCTCGAGCCGGTGAAGCAGTCGACCGTGGTCGACGGCCAGGGCGAGCAGCCCTTCGTCACCGACGGCCCCTACCTGGAGGCCAGGGAGGTCATCGGCGGCTTCTGGGTCATCGACGCGCCGGACCGCGACACGGCCGAGCGTCTGGCCGCCGAGGGCTCCAAGGCGTGCCGCGGCAAGGTCGAGGTGCGCCCGTTCGGAGGGCTGGCCTGACGGCTACCTCCTGAAGCGCTCCTGGAGGTCGACGTAGCCGATCGCACCGTCGAGGAAGCCGAGCGTGCCGGTGTCGAGAAGCTCTCGGCCGGCGCGCTCGAGCATGCTGAGGGCAGGACGGGCGAGGCTGCCGCCGAGGCTGACCCGCACGACGCCGAGCGAGAAGAGGGTGCGGGCGTCGATGGTGTTGGCGAGGCCGGCGACGATGTTGAGCGGCCCGGGGATGGCATCGGCGAGCCGGCGGATCGTGTCGGCGTCGACGACGCCGGGGACGAAGACGCAGTCGGCGCCGGCATCGAGGTAGCGCGTCGTGCGGCCGACCGTCTGGTCGAAGACGTCGCCCTCGACGCCGGCGAAGTAGGTGTCGGTGCGGGCGTTGAGAACGAAGGTGCCCGGCGGCGCGGCGGCCCGGGCGGCGGCGATGCGGTCGACGGCCTCCTCGACGTCGAAGAGCCGACCGCCGCTGATGTCCTCGAGGTTGGCGCCGACGGCCCCGGCCTGGACGGCGAGCTCGACGGTGCGGCCGACCTCCTCGGGGGTGCTGCCGTAGCCGGCCTCGAGGTCGGCGGTCACGGGCACGTCGACGACGGCGACGATGCGGCCCACGTGGTCGAGCATCGCGTCACGAGTCATCGCGCCGCCGTCGGGCACCCCACTCGCCCACGCGATGCCGGCGCTCGTCGTGGCGATCGCGGGGAAGCCGACCTGCTCGAGGATGCGGGCCGAGCCGGCGTCCCAGGCGTTGGGCAGCACGAAGCCCGGGCCGGAGTGCAGGGCGAGGAGGGTGGCGGCCTTGTCGGTGCGGGCCCTGGCTGCGTCGTGGGTCACGGGACGGTCCGCCGCATCACGCAGTTGAACTGGCCCTTGGTGCGCACGTGCTCGAAGCCCGCCCGTTCGAAGAGGGTGCGGGTGCCGTTGTAGAGCACGGCCTCGCGCTTGCCGCCCTTGTCGTGCGGGTAGCCCTCGACGGTGCCGCCGCCGGCCGCGGCGATGAGGTCGATGACGCCTTGGAGGGCGACGTCAGAGACGTGCCGGCGGCGGTGGCTCCTGTCGACGAAGATGCAGGTCACGCGGTAGTCGGGCACGAGGTCGGCCTCCGCCTCGTACTGCTTGCGGTGGCGGATGTTGGGCAGCTCGGCGGGCGAGCCGAACTGGGCCCACGCGATGGCGTCGTCGCCGTCGAAGACGAGCGCGGCATGGGCGCGGCCCTGCTCGACGAGGCGCTGCTTGAGCGACCGGTTCGCGTCGTAGCTGAACTCCTTCTCGCCGCTCATGGTGTGGAACCACGTGCACCAGCAGCCGCCGAAGACGCCGTTGTTGCGTTCCATGAGGGCGGCGTAGGCGTCCCAGGTGTCCGGGGCGAGCGCGCGGATCTCATACTCGGCCAACCGTTCCTCCTCCGTCGGTCCCTGTCCCACCCAGCATGCCGCGCGACCCGGACGATCGTGTGTCGTAGCCGGTCGGTGGTTGGATCGAGGCATGCGCATCTTCTTCACGGGTGGCAGCGGCAAGGCCGGCAGGCACGTCGCGCCGTTCCTCGCCGAGCAGGGCCACCAGGTCACCAACGCCGACCTCGTCCCGCTGGGGCACCCAGCAGTCGACGACCTCGCCGTGGACCTCACCGATGTCGGTGAGACGTATTCGGCGCTCGCGGGGCTGGCACGCTTCGACGAGCTGGAGCTGGCGACCAAGCCGGCATACGACGCCGTCGTGCACTTCGCCGCAGTCCCACGGATCCTGCTCACGTCGGACGCGAAGACGTACGCGACGAACGTGCTCAGCACCTACAACGTGCTCGAGGCGGCGACGCGGCTCGGCATCCGGAAGGTCATCTTCGCGTCGTCGGAGACGTCGTACGGCGTGTGCTTCGCGCAGGGCGAGCGCAAGCCGCTCTACGTGCCGGTCGACGAGGAGCACCCGACGGTGCCGGAGGACTCGTACGCGATGTCGAAGGTCGCGAACGAGGTGACGGCGCGCTCGTTCCAGGCCCGCACCGGAGCCGACATCTACGGGCTGCGCATCAACAACGTCATCGAGCCGCACGAGTACGCCGAGATGTTCCCGCCGTTCCTCGAGGACCCGGCGCTGCGGCGGCGAAACATCTTCGCCTACATCGACGCTCGCGACCTCGGGCTCATGGTGCAGCGGTGCCTCGAGGTCGACGGGCTCGGCTACGAGGTCTTCAACGTCGCGAACGCCGACATGTCCGTCGCGGCGACGACCGACGAGGTGCGCGAGCGCTTCTACGACGGCGTGGAGCAGCGGCGGAAGATGGGGCGCAACGAGACGTTCTACTCCATCGACAAGGCGCGCGACCTGCTCGGCTACTCGCCGCAGCACTCGTGGCGCGACGTGCTCGACGACCCGCGCGCGTCGTGAAGGCCGTCGTCTACGAGGACTACGGGCGTATGCCGTCGCTCGCCGACGTGCGGCCGCCTTCGTGTCCTGATGGCGGGGTCGTCGTCGCGGTCAAGGCCACGGGCGTATGCCGCTCGGACTGGCACGCGTGGAAGGGACACGACCCGGTGTCGTTGCCGCACACGCCGGGTCACGAGCTGGCGGGGGTGGTGGCATCGGTCGGGTCCGGCGTGCAGGACTGGGCCGTTGGCGACCGGGTGACGGTGCCGTTCGTGTGCGGGTGCGGTCGGTGCTCGTGGTGCCTCGCGGGCGAGGCGCAGGTGTGCCCCGACCAGACGCAGCCGGGCTTCACGGGGCCGGGGTCGTTCGCCGAGCTCGTGGCCATCCACGGTGCCGACACGAACCTCGTGAGGCTGCCGGACTCGGTCGACTTCGTGACCGCCGCGTCGCTGGGGTGCCGGTTCGCGACGGCGTTCCGCGCGCTGACGACGCACGGCCGGCTCGAGGCGGGTCAGTGGCTGGCGGTGCACGGGTGCGGTGGGGTCGGGCTGTCGGCCGTGATGATCGCGGTGGCGCTCGAGGCGCGGGTGGTGGCCGTCGACGTCAATCGGGCTGCGCTGGAGCGGGCTTCGTCGCTCGGCGCCGCGGCGGTGGTCGAGGCTGGTGGTGACGTCGCTGCAGCGATTCACGAGGTGACCGGCGGGGGCGCGCACGTCTCCATCGACGCCTTCGGCTCTCCGGCCACGGCGGTGGCGTCGGTGCGCAGCCTGCGGCGCCGCGGCCGGCACGTGCAGGCGGGGCTCCTGCTCGGTTCGGCGTCGACCCCTCCGCTGCCGATGGACCTCGTCATCGCCCAGGAGCTCGAGATCTACGGCTCACACGGCATGCCGGCCCGCGACTACCCGGCGATGCTGAGGCTCATCGAGGACGGCTCCCTCCGGCCGGCCGAGCTGGTCGGGCAGATCATCGGCCTCGACGAAGCCGGAGCCGCGCTGGCGACGATGGACCAGGCTGGCTCGACCGGCATGACCGTCGTGAGCCTCGCCGCCGGCGACGCGCGGTAGGGCTGGGCGCGTGGACGTGCGAGTCGGGTTGTGCGGTTGGACGGTCTCGCAGGCCTCGTACGTGCAGCGCTTCCCCGTCGTCGAGGTGCAGAACACGTTCTACGACCCGCCTGCCGACGCTGTGCTGACCCGGTGGCGCACTCAGGTCCCGCCCGACTTCGAGTTCACGATGAAGGCTTGGCAGATCGTCACGCATGAGTCCAGCAGCCCCACCTACCGGCGGCTGAGGCAGCCCCTGCCGGTGAGCAGCCATGGTCAGGTCGGAGGGTTCCGTACGACGCCCGAGGTCCTTGCGGGCTGGAAGCGGACCCTCGAGTGCGCCGCGCTTCTGCGTGCCAGTGCCGTGCTGCTCCAGTGCCCGAAGAGCTTCCGCCCGACAGCAGAGAACGTCGGCCGGCTGCGGACCTTCCTGACCGAGGTGGATCGGCCCGCCGGTCGGCTGCTGTGGGAGCCCCGTGGGAAGTGGCCCACGCAGCTGCTCGAGGAGCTCTGCGCCGAGCTCGACGTCGTGCACGTCGTCGACCCGATGCAGACCGAGACGGTGACCCCGGATCAGACGTACTACCGGCTGCACGGCACCACGGGCTCGCGACACGTCCACACCGATGACGAGCTGCGCCGGCTGCGAGACCGCGTTGCCGGTCGCCCGAGGCCCTACGTCATGTTCAACAACTTGCCCCGCACCGGGGACGCAGAGCGGTTCCTCGCCCTGCTCTCCGGCGAAGGCCGCCAGACGAGCGACTGACGGATGACGCCACCGGGCGCAGTCCCGTGGGTCCGCGAGCGCAGACTCGTCGCCGTAGGCTCCATCCCATGGCGGACGCTCCTCGCACCACGTATGTGCTCGTCGACGGCGAGAACATCGACGCCACCCTCGGCACCTCGATCCTCGGACGACGCCCTCGCTCTGAGGAGCGCCCGAGGTGGGAGCGGCTGCTGCAGTTCGCCGAGGAGCTGTGGCACCAGCCTGCCGTCGGGCTCTTCTTCCTCGCCGCCAACAACGAGCTCCCGATGCCGTTCGTCCAGGCCCTGGTCGCGATCGGCTACCGCCCCGTCCCGCTCTCCGGCGCGGCAGGCGAGAAGGTCGTCGACATCGCCATCCAACGGACACTCGTCGAGACCCGTCGTCGCAGGGCCGACGTGCTTCTCGTCAGCAACGACGGGGACTTCGTCGACCAGGTCGGTGACCTCCTCGACGGTCGCAGGGTCGGCGTCGTGGGATTCCAGGAGTTCCGGAGCAACGCGTTCCTGGAGCTCACGGCGCTCGGTCTCGCCACCTTCGACCTCGAGTACGACGTGCAGGCCTTCAGGGAGTCGCTGCCGCGCATCCGGATCATCCCCATCGATGACTTCGACCCAGCCGACTTCCTGTAGGCCAGGTCTTGGAGGGGCGATCGCAGCACCCTCGTGGTCTCGTGGTCGAGCGGCTCCATCGACGGCGGTGGCGAGCACTTGACCATCGCGGAGGGCGTGGTGCGGAGTCTCTCGTGACCCCGGCGGCTTCAGCTGTCGGAGCTGGATCCTTTGTCTTGCCAGGCATGCTCGGCGAAGCTGAAGAGCCGCTCAGGCGTGATCCGCAGCCAGCACGCCGCCCAGGCGAGGGTGCCGCCGCGGTTGCGCCGCTCGGTGATGCGCCAGAGATCCTCTGGCGCGTCCACCTCGACGTGGGCCGGGCCCTCCACGAGGACTGCGGCGTGCGTGTCGTGCTCGCCCTCGACGACGGAGAGCGCCAGCCACGGGTTGGCGCGGACGTTGGCGATCCGGGCCGCGTTCCTGACGGTAGGCAGCCAGATCGCCTCCGCGTACACGGTGAAGAGGGTCGGCGCGGCGTGTGCTCGTCCATCGGCCCGCGTCGACGACGCGACGGCGTAGGTCCGGCGCTGCAGGTACGACTCGAGTTGAGGTCCGCTCATCCGCCGGTGCGGCGGGTACGCCTTGCGCACAGCAGCGCCGCCGCCTTCGAAGGACGCATCCTGCAGCCGGCCCAGCCAGTCCGCGAGCGAACTCTGGTCGTCCGCCGACGTTGGACCTGCTCGGTGACCGCTGACACCGGGTTCACCCATGGCTCACTCGTTTCCGCGCACGCCCGGGCGGGTCACCGTCCCGGTCTGCGTCTCCTCGTAGTGGGTCGCTCCGTCGCCCACCGCCGACAGTACGGCTCTCAGGTGGACTTCACCTGCTGGCCGCCGCCGGTCAGCCGGGCACGCGCTCGGAGCGCCAGCCAGGTCAGGGCGACTGTCTCGGTGTCGGCCAGGTTGCGTCCGGTCAGCTTCTCGATGCGCTTGATGCGGTAGAGCACCGTCTGCCGATGCAGGTGCATGGCCTCGGCAGTGGCCTGCCACGACCGGCGGTTCTCCAGGAAGGCGGCGAGGGTCGGCACGAACTCGGACTGGTGCTCGGCGTCATGCCGCAGCAGTGGGCCCAGTACCTGGTCGACGAGGGACTGGTCGGCTTCGAGCGACGCCGGGCCGGCGATCTCGGTCGCCTCGCCGAACCGGTGGATGGGCGCCCCTGACTGGCGGGCGCCGCCGAGGGCCCAGAGCGCCTCGCGGCCTGCCTCGGCGGCCCGGTTGGCGCCTCTGAGCTGGCCGCTGATGCCGACGTGCGCGCCCGGACCAACAGCGGCGACCATGCCGGCGGCCGCCTCCTCGGTGTCCGGCACGACAGCGTGGACGACGGCGCCCCGCAGGGCGAGGATGTGCGGGATCTGTGCCCGCCACAGGCGTACGTGGACCTCGCGCAGGCGGTTGTCCGCGGCGTCCGCAAGGCACGCGATGACGGATCGATCTGGGTCGAGCCCGGAGTCCAGCAGGAGCCGTCTACCCGTCCTCGCGTCCGTGCGCCCGTCCAAGAGCTGTGCCGTCGTCTCCGCCCCAGCCCGACGGGTGTGCTCGAGACCGAGCTTGGTCTGGGAGAGCTCGAGGGCTGCGACGGTTGCCGCGTGCTGCAGCAGGATGCCGTCCAGCGCCAGGCCGGAGGGGCGCTCAACCGCGAGCACGGCCTGGTCGTGGGTGGGCACGTCCGCGACGAGGACCTCGCCCCCGTCGTCCACCATGACGGACCGGGCGCCGGCCGCCAGGGCGGCCTTCCCTCCCTGTGCCATCCGGACGGCCTCGGCCACCGAGGTCGTGGGGTGCGGTCCCCCAGGGTGGTACGCAGCTCCCGACTCCCGGTCACAGACGAAGACCGCCGCGCCGAGCTCTGCGCTGAGCGCCTCGGCGACGGTCGAGCGGTCGCCCGCCCTACCGGTTGTCCGCCGAAGGGTGTCGTAGATGCGCGCCGTCCGGATGAGCCGCTGGGACTGCTCGAGCAGCGTGGCCTCCGCCACCGCCCGCGAGATCGCGACGAAGGGCATCGGATAGGCGATCCAGAGAACGGGCAGGCCGAGCTCGTTGCTCGCTCGGGTGAACTCGTCCGTCAGCTCGGGGCAGTACATCTGCTTGCCGATCGCAAGGCCGCTGACACCGACGGCGTCGAGGCGCCGCAGGTGGTCGACCTGGTCGCTGGCGGCGGCCGGGAAGGACATCCCGTTGGTCATGAGCAGCTCGCCGCGGCCGACCCACTGCCACGGCTCGGGCAGGTCCGACGTGTGCGTCCAGGTCACGTCGCGCTCGAGGCCGCTCGACCCGGAGTGGAGCCTGAGCCGGAGGTGCGGGATCTCCAGCAGCGCGCCGACCGTGACTCCCACGCGAGCATCCTAGGCGCGTCTTCGCCAAACGCCACACACTGTTGTGCGATCGCACAACCAGCAAGTCCAGGTTCGAGCGGTCGCGGTCTGTCGCCCCGGCGCCGAGACCAGCATCCTCGTGGAATCGGTCCACGCAACGCCGGCGAAGCGCATGTGAACGAGACCCATCTCGACCCACGCGCAAAGGAGCGCACCATGTCTGCAGCAGGTCATCTCATCGATGACGCCCCCCTCACGGGGTTCCACAAGAAGCTCACGCTCTACTCGTCGGGCGGACCGTTCATCGACGGCTTCGCTATCGCCATCATCGGCTTCACGTGGGCCTCGATGGGCACGGCCTTCGAGGTCACCACGGCCGACAAGGGCATGATCGCGGCAGCGGTGCTCGTCGGCATCTTCGTCGGCGGCGGTGTCTTCGGCTGGGTGACCGACAAGGTCGGCCGGCACGTCATGTACATCCTCGACCTGATCGCCTTGGCCGTCTTCTCGGCGCTGTGCTTCTTCGCGACCGAGGTGTGGCACCTGATCGTGCTCCGGTTCCTCATCGGCATGGCCATCGGTGCCGACTACCCGATCGCCACGTCGCTGCTGGCCGAGTACCTCCCGGCCAAGTTCCGGGGGCGCATGCTCGGTGCCACCTTCGTCGTGTGGGCCATCGGTGCCACGGCCGCACCCGTCGTGGCGATCCTGTGCAACGCGGCCGGCCCCGACGCCTGGCGATGGATGCTGGCGAGCCCGGCTCTCTTCGCCCTCGTCACGCTCCTGCTGCGACTGGGCACCCCCGAATCGCCGCGCTGGCTCATCAACCAGGGACGCGTCGCCGAGGCGGACGCCTCGATCAAGAAGGTCTTCGGGCCGACCTATGGCGTCGAGAACATCGGCGAGACTGAGCCCGAGCACCGGACGACGCTCCCCGCCGTGTTCCGGCCGCCGTACCTGACGCGCACCCTCTTCGTGGGCCTGTTCTGGATGTGCCAGGTCATCCCGCTGCTGTCCATCTACTCGTTCAGCTTCGACATCCTGGCCGAGGTCGGCATCACCGGGAACGGTGCCGAGGTCTTCCTCGCAGCCCTCTTCGTCGCCGGTGGCATCCCCGGCCTCTACCTCGTCGACCGGATCGGGCGAAAGGCCCTGCTCGTGTGGACCTTCGCCGGCATCGCCGCCATCTGGGGCGCCGCCGGACTGGTACCCGGCCTGCCGCTCATCATCGTCTTCGCGGCCGTGTGCAGCTTCGCCCTGCTGAGCGGCGCCTCGAACTTCCTCGAGATCGTCTACCCCAACGAGCTCTTCCCGACCGAGGTGCGCGCGACCGCCGTCGGCATCGGCACGGCCGTGAGCCGCATCGGCGCAGCCATCGCCGTGTACCTGATGCCCTTCGCCCTGGAGCGCGGCATCAACTGGGTGCTGCTCGCCGGAGCCGCCATCTCGGCAGTCGGCCTCATCGTCACTCTCGCCTGGGGTGTCGAGACCTCTGGCCGCTCCCTCAGCGAGATCGCCCGCCGCGACGTGAACCGCCCCTACAACGCACGCGTCTCGGCCGTGCCCTCGACCAACCGAACCATGGAGAAGCAGTCATGAACGACCACCAGCCGCAGGCGCCCCGCGAGGGCATCGTCGGACCCGTCGCCGGCACCAAGGTGCCCCGGTATGCCGGCGCGTCGACCTTCGCGCGGATCCCCGAGATCGACGCGGTGAGCGACTACGACGTCGCAATCCTCGGCGTCCCCTTCGACGGCGGCACGTCCTTCCGCCCGGGAGCACGCTTCGGGCCCATGGAGGTGCGCAAGTCGTCCCGCCACCTGCGTCCCGCCTTCCATGTCGAGCTCGACGTCGCGCCCTTCGAGCGCGTTCAGGTCGTCGACGCCGGAGACGTTGCGTGCACCCCGTTCTCCATCGACGAGGCCGTCGCTCAGATCGAGGGCCACGCCCACGAGGTGCAGGGCGGCAGCGGTGACCGTCGGGTCATCGCCGTCGGCGGTGACCACACGATCGCCCTGCCGATGCTCCGGTCGGTGGTGCGCCAGCACGGCCCCGTCGCGATGGTCCACTTCGACGCGCACCTCGACACGTGGGACACCTACTTCAACGCCCCCGTCACCCACGGCACCGTGCTGCGGCGCGCGTTCGAGGAGGGCCTGCTCGTCGAGGACCACTCCATCCACCTGGGCATCCGCGGGCCGATCTACGACAAGATCGACCTGAAGGAGGACGCGGACTTCGGGTTCAAGGCCATCCGTGCCAGCGACTTCGACCGCCTCGGGCTCGAGGCGGCGGTGGCGCAGGTCAAGGAGCGGGTCGGCGACACCCCGACCTACATCTCGATCGACATCGACGTGCTCGACCCGGCGTTCGCGCCGGGCACCGGGACGCCGGAGTCGGGTGGCTTCAGCAGCCGCGAGCTGCTCGCCCTGCTGCGCAGCCTGGGCGGCATCAACATCATCGGCGCCGACGTCGTCGAGGTGGCCCCGGCATACGACCACGCCGAGATCACGACCGTCGCCGCCGCCACGGTGGTCTACGACCTCGTCGCGCTGATGGCCAACCAGCCGTCCTCCTCGCCGCTCGCCCACCGCAACGGCCACCTGGTTTCCAGCGGCCACTAGCTCGTTCGCCGCTAGGCCCACGACACAGGGGCCTAGCGGCGTCGGTGGGTGAAGCGCATCGGGTCGAAGGCGGAAACCGTTGCGGCTGAGCCGCGTTCGACGAGATCGGCCACCAGCGTCGCCGTGGGAGCCGCGAGGCTGAGCCCGAGCATGTTGTGGCCGGTCGCCACGACGACGCGGTCAGCGCCCGGTGCGCAGCCGATGAGCGGCTTGCCGTCGGGTGTCATGGGACGGGGCCCGACCCGCTCGTCGGTGCGGGCGTCCCAGTCGACGCCGGCCAGGTAGGGCGCGGCCTTTCGTTTCATGACCTCGATGCGCCCCGCGCTCAGGCCTTCTGGCGTCCCGTCGAGCTCGACCATGCCGACCAAGCGCGTGCGGCTGCCCATGGGAGTCACGCCGACATGGGTCTCGCCGAGCCGCAGCACGTGCGTGGGTGGGTGCTCGGGGTGGATGGTGAAGCTGTAGCCCTTGCCGGGGGTCACGTAGCCGCGGATCCCCAGCGGCCGCAGCAGCGCCTCGGCCCAGGCGCCGGCGGCAATGACGGCGTGGCCGGTCTCGACGACGCCCGAGCGGGTGGCGAGCTCGACCCGCGTGCCTCGCTGGCGCACCGCCAGGACGGGCGTTTCTGCGAGGATGCGGACGCCTCGCGACCTCAGCGACTCGCCGAGGCGATCCACCAGCCGTGACGGGTCCAGCCACCGGTCGCCGCGATGGACGAAACCGAACTGGGCTGCCTCACCGAGACCGGGTTCGAGCTCCAGCAGCGCCCGGCGTTCCAGGATCGGCTCGGGCGCCGGGCTGAGGCCGCGCCGCGAGACCGAGAGCAGGGACGCCCGTGAGGCCTCCGCCTCCTCACGGGTCGGGTGCAGCATGAGGAACCCCTCGTCCTGCAGGTCGTCGATGACCCCGGACGCGACGAGCTCGTCGACGAGTCCGGCCGTACGACGGTTGAGCAGGTCGAGCTCGTCCCAGGACCGGCTGAACGTCCGGCCGCCCGAGCTGGCAAGGAAACGGGTGAGGTAGCCCGCCACCCGGGGGAGCGCCCGCGCGCTCAGGAGGAAGCTGCCGCTCCCCGGCGAGACGAGCGAGCGTATGCCGTCGCGCACCACACCCCATGACGGGAGCGGGTCGCTGCGGGCGGGGCAGACCCAGCCGCCGTTGACGCGGGCCGCACCCCCGCCGAGCCCGCTCCCGGCTTCGAGGACCGTGACGGCATACCCCC
>CBHRRQ010000004.1:0-37150 GCA_966081555.1 uncultured Terrabacter sp. | reverse complement strand
TCGACAGGTAGGAGGGCGCGCTCGGGACCCCGGCCGGGCCTACTCCCGGCCGGGGTCCCGGACGCCGATCCGGATCTTGCCCTTGCCGGCGCACTCCGCCTGGTGGGCCACCGCGTCCTTGCGCGCCTTCTCGCGCGCACGTCGCGCGGGGCCGGTCCAGTCGCAGCTCTTGCAGTAGCCAAAGGAGAAGGCGCCGTCCTCCTGAGTCCCGTCGTCGGACGTGGCCAGCTTCTCGAGCGTGGCCCGGTGCTTGTCGCCCTCGGCGTCGCGCACGGTGAGGTCGTGCCCCTTGCGTCGGAGGAACCGTAGGTCGGCACCGGGCTTCGCCATGCGGACATCCTCCCCTGTCGCGGCGGCCGCTGGACAGCGGCCCTCTCGCCGCACCGGTCGGAGCACGTGCACCGTGGGGCCGAACGGCCACTCGGAGAGCGGGTTTCGCGCCGGGGCCAACCGTCCGCTATGGTCTACCTCGCACCCACGGAGCCTCGGCTCCCGAGGGCCGGCAAGCGGACGTAGCTCAGTTGGTAGAGCGCAACCTTGCCAAGGTTGAGGTCGCCGGTTCGAGCCCGGTCGTCCGCTCCGCTCGAAGGGCCCGTCGACTCACGTCGGCGGGCCCTTCCGCACGTCCGGGGGCGTATGCCGTCCGGCCGGCAGGTCGACACCCGCGTCGGAACGCCTCGCCACCCGGCGGCATCCGTAGGCTGTCGGCATGGCGGCGAGCAAGAGCCCGGCGATGGAGATCGAGGTGGGCGACCACACGGTGCGGCTCTCCAGCCCCGACCGCGTCTACTTCTCCGAGCGCGGCGAGACCAAGCTCGACCTCGCGCGCTACTACGAGTCCGTCGGTCCGGGCATCGTCAACGCGCTGCGCGAGCGGCCCTGCATGCTGCACCGCTTCCCCAAGGGCGTCGACGGACCGAAGGTGCACCAGAAGCGGCTCCCGGCGGGGGCGCCGCCGTGGGTCGAGACGGTGCGGCTGCACTTCCCGCGCTACGGGCTGCACGCCGACGAGCTCTGCGTGACCCGCCTCGCCGACGTCATCTGGGCCGTCCAGATGTCGACCGTCGAGTTCCACCCCTGGAACAGCCGGCGCGCCGACACCGAGAAGCCCGACGAGTGGCGCATCGACCTCGACCCCATGCCCGAGTGCACCTTCGACAAGGTGAGGCGAGCGGCAGCCACGACCCACGAGATCCTCGACGAGCTCGGCGCCGTCGGCTGGCCCAAGACGTCGGGCGGGTCCGGCTTGCACGTCTACGTCCGGATCGCCCCCGAGTGGGGCTTCAAGGACGTCCGCCGCGGCGCCCTCGCCTTCGCGCGCGAGGTCGAGCGTCGCCTGCCGGACGACGTGACGACGACGTGGTGGCGGCGCGACCGGTCGCCCGAGGACCTCTTCGTCGACTACAACCAGAACGCGCGCGACCACACGATCGCGGCGGCCTACAGCGTGCGCGGCAACCCCCGCGGCACGGTCTCGGCGCCGCTCACGTGGGACGAGGTGGCCGACGCGGAGCCGCAGGACTTCACCATCGCGACCATGCCCGAGCGGTTCGCGCGCCTCGGTGACCTGCACGCCGGCATCGACGACGCCGTCTTCGACTTCCGGGCTCTGCTCGCGTGGGCCGACCGCGACGAGCGCGACGGCAAGGACGTGCCGCCCGAGCCCGACGACGCGTCGTAGAGGGGCAACCCTCGACGCCGATTGGCGGTGTGGCCTCGTCTCGGGCGAAGATGCGACCGACGCGTGAGACCGCACGCGAGACCACCCGAGGAGACCACGTGACCGCCCTGCACGACTTCAAGGCCACCGCCATCGACGGTTCGGAGGTGTCGCTCGACGAGTACGCCGGCAAGGTCGTCCTCGTCGTCAACACCGCGAGCGCCTGCGGCTTCACGCCCCAGTTCGCCGGGCTCGAGGAGCTGTACCAGACCTACCGCGAGCAGGGCCTGACGGTGCTCGGCTTCCCGTGCAACCAGTTCGGCAACCAGGACCCGGGCAGCGACGACGAGATCGGCGCCTTCTGCCAGAAGAACTACGGCGTCACGTTCCCGATGTTCTCCAAGGTGGACGTCAACGGCGACGACGAGCACCCCCTGTTCACGTGGCTGAAGTCCGAGCAGGGCGGCCTCCTCGGCAGCAAGATCAAGTGGAACTTCACCAAGTTCCTCGTCGGCCGCGACGGCGCCGTCATCGAGCGCTACGCCCCGACCACCGAGCCCTCCGCCATCGCCGCCGACATCGAGAAGGCGCTCGCCGCCTAGGGCCTACGATCTGCGGGTGGACCACGCCCGCTTCGCCGACCGGGTTGCCCGCGAGGTCGTCGACGTCCGCCGCGGTGCGGCGGCGCTCGACGCCATCTCGCGCGAGGGCTTCTGGGCCGTCGTGGCGACCTTCGAGGGTGACGTCACGGCGGTCCGCTTCGGCGACGTCAGCCGCGCCGCGGCAGCGGGCCCGGCAGCAGACGCAGGGGCGGGCACAGCGGCGCGAGGAGCGGCCCCGGCGCCCTGGCGGCGGCTCGACCGCCACTGGTGCACGTCACTCGACCGCACGGCATACGTCGACGCGGTGCGTGAGGTGCGTGAGCGCATCGCGGCTGGCACCGTCTACCAGGTCAACGTGTGCCGGGTGCTCAGCCACGAACTGGCGCCCGACGCCGACCTCGACGGTCTGGACACCATTCTGCGACAGGGCAACCCAGCGCCGCACGCTGCGAGGATCAGGTGCGAGGAAGCCCGCCTCGACGTGGTCAGCGCCTCGCCGGAGCTCTTCCTGGCGAGGCGTGGCGACACGGTGGTGACCCGCCCGATCAAGGGCACGGCACCGACGGCCGAGCAGATGCTGCCCAAGGACCATGCCGAGAACGTCATGATCGTCGACCTCATGCGCAACGACCTGTCGGGCGTGTGCGAGCCGGGGACCGTCTCGGTCGACGAGCTCTGCGCGATCGAGCAGCACCCCGGCCTCGTCCACCTCGTCTCGACCGTGAGCGGCCGGCTGGCCGTCGGCGTGGCCTGGGGCGACGTCTTCGCGGCCACGTACCCTCCCGGCTCGGTCTCGGGTGCCCCCAAGTCGAGCGCCCTCACCGCGATCCACGACCTCGAGACGCAGCCGCGCGGGCCGTACTGCGGGGCGATCGGCTGGGTCGACGCCGATGCGCGTGAGGCCGACCTGGCCGTCGGCATCCGCACCTTCTGGGCCGAGCACGACGCGCGCGGACGGCGGTGGCTGCGCTTCGGCACCGGGGCCGGCATCACGTGGCACTCCGACCCCGAGGGGGAGTGGGCCGAGACCGAGCTCAAGGCGGCCCGCCTCATCGGGCTGGCGGCCGGCACTGTGACACCATGAGGGCGCTCTCGCGAGCCACGGCACGAGCCCCAGGGAAGGGACCATGAGCACGACCATGCGCGTCTGGGTCGACGGCGACCTCGTCGACCCCACCGGACCGTCCGTGTCCGCCCTCGACCACGCCGTGACCGTGGGCGACGGCGTCTTCGAGACGGCCAAGATCGTCGACGGGCGGCCGTTCGCTCTCTCGCGCCACCACCGCCGGCTGCAGCGGTCGGCGGCCGGTCTCGGCCTGCCGCCCCTCGACCTCGGGGCGGTGGACAAGGGCGTCGCCGCGGTGCTCGACGGGCCGGCGATCCCGTTCGGTCGCCTGCGCTACAGCGTCACCGGGGGCATCGGCCCCCTCGGCTCCGACCGCGACGACTCGTCCCTGACCTACATCGTCCTCGCGGCTCCCCAGCCGCTGCCGCCCGCGAGCGGCAAGCTGACCGTCGTGCCCTGGACCCGCAACGAGCGCTCCGCGGTGGCCGGACTCAAGACGACCTCGTACGCCGAGAACGTCGTCGCGCTCGCGCGCGCCAAGCAGGAGGGCGCGGTCGAGGCCGTCTTCGCCAACACGCGGGGCGAGCTGTGCGAGTGCACCGGCAGCAACGTCTTCGTCGTCGTCGACGGCGTCGTGCTCACGCCGCCCGTCGGGTCGGGCCTGCTCGCCGGCATCACCCGCGAGCTCACCATCGAGTGGGGCCGCGCCGCCGGCATCGACGTCCGCGAGGAGGCGCTGCCGCTCGACGTGCTGCAGACGGCCGACGAGGTGTTCATCACGAGCTCCACGAAGGACGTCCTCCCCGTCCACGCCGTCGACGACCGGGTGCTCCCCGAGAGCAACCCGCTGACGCGCGAGCTGCTGCGCGTCTTCCGCACCAACGCCGAGCGGGACGCCGACCCGTGACAGCCCCCGACGAGCCCTCGCCGGAGGCCCGAGCCGGCGACGACATCGACTACTCCGACCCGAACCGCACGCTCGACGCCGACGAGGACCGCTGGGCCTGGCGCGCCAGGCTGCGCCGCAACCGGGTCACCCACCTCGCCTGGCGCACTGCCGTAGGGGTCGTCGGAGCCGTCGTCACGATCGCCGGCCTCATCATGGTGCCGGCGCCCGGGCCCGGGTGGCTGGTGGTGTTCTTCGGCCTGCTCATCCTCGCGAGCGAGTTCGAGTTCGCGCAGCGCTGGCTCGACTTCGGCAAGCACCACGTGAGCCGCTGGAACGACTGGATCATGGCCCAGTCCATCTGGGTGCGCGGCCTCGTGGCGCTCGGCACGCTCCTCATCGTGTGGGGCGTCATCTGGGGCTACCTCGCCTGGGCCGGCGTGCCGCAGTTCGTGCCCCAGTGGGCCGAGGAGCTGCTGGTGCAGGTGCCCGGGATCGACTGACTCGCATCCAGCATCGCGAGGGTCCCGACACGGCCAGGACGGGGGCGATTTCCGCCACCGGACCCGTACCGGCTATTGTTTCCCAGCGTCACCCCGACAGCCTGTCGGCACAGGGGTGCCCGGACGTGTAGCTCAGCTGGTTAGAGCGCTCGCTTCACACGCGAGAGGTCAGGGGTTCGAGTCCCTTCACGTCCACCCTCACATCCACGGCGCGGCCGACGCGCCGCCCCCGGGGCGACGGACTAGCGTGTCGCTCATGGTCGCGACCGTCTCCAGCCTCTTCATCTACCCCGACTCCGACTCGCCGGGGCAGGAGCTCGACTCCGTCGAGGTGACGCCCACCGGCCCCGAGGGCAACCGGGCCAAGAAGCACGCCGTGCACCTCGTGACGGCGGACGACTACGTCGAGACCCACCCGAAGGCGAACATCGTGCTCGACATGGAGTCGTCGGTGCTCGACAAGCTCGTGGGGCGGGTCATCCGGCTCGGCGACTGCACGCTCAAGGTGACCCAGGCACCTTCGCAGTGCGCGGGCGTCTATGCCGAGGTCGTCACGCCGGGTGCGGTGTCGGTCGACGACGCCCTGATGGTGGCCGAGTCCGAGTGATCCGACCGTTCCGACCCGGCGGGGCCACTGGGTGACGATCCACACCGAGCACCCCTTCGACACCCCGGACGAGGACCGCGACCCGGTCCGACGGTTGCGCGGCCGCATCGGGGGCACGGTCTCGCTCTGGACGGCGGGCACCGGGGTCGAGCGTGCGGGTCTCACCGTCTCGTCGTACCTCGTGGCCACGGGCGCCCCCGGTCGCGTCGTGGGCCTGCTCCATCCCGACTCCGACCTGCTCGAGCGGCTCGAGGAGACCGGCGCGGCGGTCGTGACGCTCCTGGGCGTGCGCGACCAGCGCCTCGCCGACGCGTTCGCGGGGGTCATGCCTGCCCCGGGTGGTCCCTTTCGCCTCGGCACGTGGCAGCAGACCGAGTGGGGGCCCAAGCCGGCGTCGGCCGCGACGTGGGCGGGGGTGCGCCTCGACGCGGCCAGCCGCCACGACGTCGGCTGGTCGGTGCTGGTCGAAGCCGCGGTCGAGCACGTCGAGGTGGGGCCCGAGGACGGCCCGCTCGTGCACCGGAGGGGCCGCTACCAGCGCCCCGACGCCTGACCGTCAAACCGTGCCCGACATCTCCGTCGTGAGCAGGCCCTCGGGCACTCCGAACCCGTCGACGAGGTCGGTCGCGAGCGGGCGCAGCTCGGCGCAGATCTCGTTGACGAGACCCGTGAGCGCCTTCGTGCGGGCCGGGCTGAGCCGGTCGTGCTCGAGGTACCACGCCTTGTGCCGCTCGATCGTCGACAGCACGTGCAGGTCGCAGACCCGTGCGAGCACCGACTTCACCTCCGCCTCGGGGCACTCCTCCACGGAGGCGGCGAAGGACTCGGCGACCAGCCGCTCGACGTGCGCCGTCGCGGCCTCGACGAGGTGGTCCTGGGTGGCGTTGAAGACCGCGAACGCGTCGGCGCCGGGGGCCGTGGCACGGCGCAGCCGGCGAGCGAGTCCCTCGAGCAGGTGCTCCTCGCGCTCACGCAGCAGGCGCAGCTGCGTGCCCCGGATGCCGAAGGTGACGTCCTCCTCGCGACCGGGCGCGGCGTCGACGAGCCGCTGCACGATGCCGCGCGCCGACGACCGTTCGATGACCGTGCCGCCGACGAGCCTGGCCCCGAACCGCACGATGCCCAGCGTGTCGAGATCGCCGAACGTCGCCTGGTACTCGCCGAGCAGCGACTTGGCCACGAGCTGCAGCAGCACCGTGTTGTCGCCCTCGAACGTCGTGAAGATGTCGGTGTCGGCCTTGAGGGCCGCGAGGCGGTTGGCCCAGAGGTAGCCGGCGCCGCCGCACAGCTCGCGGCACTCCTGGATCGTGTCGGTGGCATGGCGCGTCGTGAGCACCTTGATGCCGGCGGCACGGGTCTCGAGCCGTCGCTGGTCCTCCTCGCCGGTCGCGCGTCCCGACAGCACGTCATCCATGGCCGTGACGAGCTCGTGCTGGGCCACCTGCAGGGCGTATGCCGTCGCGATCCTCGGCAGCAGACGCCGCTGGTAGGTGCGGTAGTCGAGGACGGTCGTCTCCACGTCGGTGCCGGGCGCGGCGAACTGGCGTCGCCCGGCGGCATACCTCGTGGTGACCGCGAGAGCCGAACGTGCGGCCGCCCCGGCGCCGCCCGCCACGGAGATGCGCCCTCGCACGAGCGTGCCGAGCATGGTGAAGAAGCGCCGCCCGGGATTGTCGATGGGGCTCGAGTAGGTGCCATCGTCGTCGATGTCGCCGTAGCGGCCGAGCAGGTTGGTGCGCGGCACCCGCACGTGGTCGAAGGAGAGGCGCCCGTTGTCAACACCGCCGAGGCCCAGCTTGGCGCCGCAGTCCTCGATGGTGACCCCGGGAGCGGCCGCGCCGTCGGCCCCCCGGATCGGCACGAGCACGCAGTGCACCCCGTGCGACTCCTTGCCGACGACGAGCTGCGCGAAGACGGCCGCGACCCGGCCGTCGCGGGCGGCGTTGCCGATGTAGTCCTTGCGGGCGGCGGGCGTGGGGGAGTGGACGACGATCTCGTCGGTCGCCGGGTCGAACGTGGCGGTGGTGAGCAGGCTCTGGACGTCGCTGCCGTGGCCCGTCTCGGTCATCGCGAAGCACCCCTGCAGCTCGCCCGAGGTGATGAGCGGCACCAGGTGGTCGTGGCGGCTCGTGCCGAGGAGCGACACGGCACCGCCGAAGAGCCCCCACTGCACGCCCGCCTTCACGAAGAGCGACAGGTCGGTGTGGCCCAGCATCTCGAACGCCGCGACGGCCTGCGCGTAGCGCGCGGTGCCGCCCTGGCGCTCGGGGAAGCCGTCGGCGGCGTACGGCTGCTCGGCCAGCGCGGCCAGCTGCGCGGTGACCCGCGCGCGGTGCTCGTCGCTGGACAGGGGGGCGGCCGGTGGTCCGACGGTGCCGGGGTCGAGCGCCCGGCAGTGCTCCCGGACGTCGCCGAACGGCCCGTCCAGGTGCGCACGGAGCCCGGCCACGAGCTCCGGGGAGGAGGTCACGTGAGCGGTCGGGAACAGGGCGGGAGCGTCTCCAGCAGTGGACATCTCATCTGCCTTTCGTACGGGTGAGAGCGGGCTCGAGTCCGTGCCAGGCGAGCTCGGTGAGGGCTTCGACGACCTCTCGGCGAGGAGCGCGCTCGGACTCGGGGGTGGCAAGCCAGTCGTCGGCGACGGCTCGCACCGAGCCGACGAGGGCGATGGCCCAGGTGCGGGCCCTGGAGTGGTCGGTGGCGGTCGCGCTCAGCGACTCGAGCAGCAGCCCGGTCAGCTGGTCGGTGACCTGGTCGACGGTGCCGCCGACGGGGTCGTCCGCCAGCGGCAGGTCGACGAGCGGGCGGTTGACGACGAAGCGGTACACCTCGGTGTCCGACTCGACCAGGGCGAGGTAGGCGTCGACGGTCGATGCGACGAGCTCGCGCGTGTCGCCGTGCGGGGTGCTCGAGCGGCCCATGGCGGCGCCGACGTTGCCGACCACGCGCCCGTCGATGCGGTGGGCCACGGCGCGATAGAGGCCGGCCTTGTCGTCGAAGTGCCGGTAGATGACGGTCTTGGACGTCCCTGCCTCGGCGGCGATGTCGTCCATGCCGACCCCGGCGCCGTGCTTGCGGATGGCGCGGATGGTCGCGTCGACCAGTCCGGTCCGGCGCTCCTCGCGGTGCCGCTCCCACCGGGCGTCGCGGCCGTCGCGCGGTGGCGTGCGGGTGGTCGAGGCGGTGGGGTGCACGTCGTCGTCCATCTCACGAAAGTAACAGGTACTGCCTGTATCGACTACTGCGAGTTTCGGTTATCTTTGTCGTGATCGACAGCCACCACACCGAGAGCAGGTACAGATCCATGGCGTCCAAGACCAGCCCGCGCGCGCCCCGTCGCGTCGCGGTCCTCGGAGGCAACCGCATCCCCTTCGCGCGTGCCCACGGCGCGTACGCGAAGGCGTCCAACCAGGACATGCTCACCGCCAGCATCGACGGCCTCGTCGCTCGCTACGGCCTCGCGGGTGAGCGCCTCGGCGAGGTCGTCGCCGGCGCGGTGCTCAAACACAGCCGCGACTTCAACCTGACGCGCGAGACGTTGCTCGGCACCCGTCTCGACCCGACCACACCCGCCTACGACATCCAGCAGGCCTGCGGCACGGGTCTCGAGGCGGCCGTGCTCGTCGCCAACAAGATCGCGCTCGGCCAGATCGACGCGGGCATCGCCGGCGGCGTCGACAGCGCCAGCGACGCGCCGATCGCCGTCAACGAGGGCCTGCGACAGACCCTCCTCGCCGCGAACCGGGCCCGGTCGACCGCCGACCGTGCCAAGGCGCTCGCCGGCCTGCGCCCCAGCCACCTCGTGCCCGCCATCCCCGAGAACGTCGAGCCCCGAACGGGTCTGTCCATGGGCGAGCACATGGCCCTGACGGCAGCGCAGTGGGGCATCACGCGCGAGGCCCAGGACGAGCTCGCCGCCGCCAGCCACCAGAAGCTCGCCGCAGCCTACGAGCGCGGCTTCCAGGACGACCTCGTCACCCCGTACCTCGGCGTCGCCCGCGACAACAACCTGCGCGCCGACTCCTCCGTCGAGAAGCTGGCCAAGCTCAAGCCGGTCTTCGGCAAGGGCGAGGGGGCCACGATGACGGCCGGCAACTCCACCCCGCTCACCGACGGTGCCTCCGCCGTGCTGCTCGCGAGCGAGGAGTGGGCCGAGGAGCACCGGCTCACCCCGCTGGCGTGGTTCGTCGACGCCGAGACCGCGGCCGTCGACTACGTCCACGGCGACGAGGGCCTGCTGATGGCGCCCGCGTATGCCGTGCCGCGTCTCCTCGCCCGAAACGGCCTGTCGCTGCAGGACTTCGACTACTACGAGATCCACGAGGCCTTCGCGGCGACCGTCCTCACCACCCTCAAGGCGTGGGAGGACCCCGACTTCTGCAAGGGCCGCCTCGGCCTCGACGCGCCGCTCGGGTCGATCGACCGCAGCAAGCTCAACGTCAACGGGTCCTCGCTCGCGGCGGGACACCCGTTCGCCGCCACCGGCGGTCGCATCGTCGCCGCCCTCGCCAAGCAGCTCAAGGAGGCCGGTGGTGGACGAGGCCTCATCTCGATCTGCGCCGCCGGCGGCCAGGGCGTCGTCGCGATCCTGGAGGCATGAGCATGAGCGACCTCTTCACCACCATCGTGCGTTCGCCCGTCGCTCGAAGGGTCGGCGTCCCCCAGCCGACGCGCCTGCGCCGCTACGAGCCCGGCATGCCGCTCTGCGAGGGGCCGGTCCTCGTCGCCGGCGGAGGCCGCTTCGCCGACGCCATCGCCTCCTGGCTCGACACGGTCGGCGTCCCCACGCTCACGACCGTCGGTGACGCCGCCGAAAAGGTGGGCGCCGTGGTGCTAGACCTCAGCGCCGCCACGGACCCGTCGGACCTCGACGCGCTGCGCCTGCTCGGCGCGCCCGCCGTCAAGGCCCTCAAGCGCAACGGCCGGGTCGTCGTCGTCGGCACCGACCCGGCCACTCTGAGCGACGTGGCCGAGGTCGCGACCCAGCGTGCGCTCGAGGGCGTCGTGCGCTCCGTCGGCAAGGAGCTGCGCGCCGGCGCGACCGCCAACCTCGTTCTCGCACAGGGCGATGCCCATGACGGTGTGCGTTCTGCGGTCGAGTTCTTCCTCAGCGGCCGCTCGGCCTACGTCGACGGTCAGGTCGTGCGCGTCGACGAGGCGACGAGTGGCGACACCGACGCCCTGCGGCCGCTCGCCGGCAAGGTGGCGGTCGTCACCGGAGCCGCCCGCGGCATCGGTGCCGAGATCGCGCGCGTCATGGCCCGCGACGGCGCCACCGTCGTGGCCGTCGACATCCCCGCCGCGGGCGACGCCCTCGCCGCGGTGGCCAACGAGGTCAAGGGCACGGCGCTGCAGCTCGACGTCACCGCCGACGATGCCGGCTCACGCATCGTCGAGCACGCGACGAGCCGCCACGGCGGCCTCGACATCGTCGTGCACAACGCCGGCATCACGCGCGACAAGCTCTTCGTCAACATGGACGAGGACCGGTGGAGCAGCGTCATCGACGTCAACCTGCGGTCGGTCCTGCGGATGAACGAGGCCATCCTCGGTGAGGGCGGCCTCGCCGACGGAGGACGCATCGTCTGCGTCGCCTCGATCGCCGGCATCGCCGGCAACCGCGGCCAGACGAACTACGGCGCGAGCAAGGCCGGCGTCATCGGTCTCGTCAACGCGCTCTCGCGCCAGGTGGCCGACCGCGGCATCACCGTCAACGCCGTCGCCCCCGGCTTCATCGAGACGGAGATGACCGCCCGGATCCCGTTCGCCACCAGAGAGATCGGGCGTCGCATGAACTCCCTCCAACAGGGTGGTCACCCCAAGGACGTCGCGGAGACCATCGCGTGGTTCGCACAGCCGGGCGCCGCCGCCGTGACCGGGCAGGTCGTACGCGTGTGCGGCCAGAGCCTGCTGGGGGCCTGAGGCGACGATGACCAAGGAGATCACGCTCGAGGGCCCTCCCGACCTGCGCCGCATCTACGCCACGGCCGCGCTGCGCCGGAGCCGCTCCGGTGACGCCCTGCCCGACGTCCGCGTGTCACGGGCCGGGGTGCGGGTCGACCTGGACGACCTCGTCGCCTACTCGCACGTCTGCCGTTTCCCGGTCGACGGCACCCTTCCGGTCACCTACCCTCACCTGCTGGCCTTCCCGCTGCAGATGACCGTCATGAGCGACGACCGCTTCCCGCTGCCGCTCATGGGCGCGGTGCACGTCGAGAACCGCATCGAGGTGGTGCGGCCGGTCACCACCGACGAGGCGCTCGACGTGTCGGTCCGGGCCGAGCGCCTGCGGCCGCACCGTCGGGGACGACAGGTCGACCTCGTCTCGGAGGTCGAGGTCCGGGGCGAGCTGGTCTGGCGCGGCGTGAGCACCTATCTCTCCCGGGGGCAGGAGCACCCGGACGCGCCGGTGTCCGCACCGCCGGCCCTCGAGGCGCTCGAGTCCGTCACCGCCGGCCCGCTGTGGCGGCTGGGGGAGGGGACCGGTCGCGAGTACGCCGCGGTCTCCGGGGACTGGAACCCGATCCACGTGCACGCCCTGACAGCCCGCCCGCTCGGGTTCCCCACCGCGATCGCGCACGGGATGTACTCGTACGCAAGGGCGCTCGCCTCGCTCGGCCCGCGGCTGCCCGAGGGCGGTCTGTCGAGCCGGGTGTGGTTCCGCAAGCCGGTGCGCCTCCCGTCGACCGTGCGCCTTCGCACGGCGTTCGGGGCTGGTCGCACCCTGTCGGTCCTCGAGAACGCGAAGGGCGAGGTCGAGCACGCGGTCGTCGAGAACACCTGGTGACGTCACGGACCACCTGACCGAGGGCCGGACCGCAGTGAGCGCGCCGGCCCTCGGCATCTCACCGTCGCAGCTGCTGCGACATCCGGTGCACGCCGCTGTGCACCACGTAGCCCAGCGAGGCGTTGATCCGGCGGATGCCGTGGTTGTGCTCCTCGTTGGCGGTCCTGCTGACCTTCGCACCGGCATCCCGGGCCGACAGGTGGGCGCGCTGCTTCACGAGGGTCATCAGCCCGCGACCGCGGTAGGCGGGCTCGACGCCGCTGTAGGCGATCATGAGCATGCCGTCCGAGACCCCGCCGAACGTGATCCCGGCGGGGACGCCGTCGACACGCGCGAGCACCCCGACCGGCGTGTCGTTCTCGGAGATGAGGGAACGCAGCTTGCCCAGGTCCATCGTCCAGCCCAGCGCGGCCTCGGGGTTGGTCTGGCTCGCGAGCAGCATCCGCTCGACCGCGTCGGCGTCCTCGAAGTCCAGCTCCGAGACGTCGTGCAGGGTCACTCCCTCAGGGGGCTTCGGCGTCGGCAGGTCGACGAGGTCGAGCTGCGACTCGATCGCGTGCTCCTCGACCGCGAACCCCCAGTGCTTCGCGACGTCGAGTGAGCGAGGGTCGTCGTCGAACGTGCCGGTGAAGAGCGAGGTCGTACCCTCCGGGAGGCGTTCGAGCAGGCCCTGCCGGAGGGCGCGCCCGACCCCCCGTCCCTCGTGCTGCCGAGCGACGATCACCCGCTGGAAGGCGCGCCCCTCCGGCGCGAAGTGCGGGTGACCCGTGAAGCCGACGCCGAGCATGGTGCCGTGGCGGTCGACCGCCTCGACCGACGCCAGCCCGTCGAAGACCTCCGGTGCGTCGAAGTGCCAGCCCGCCTCGCCGCGCGTCACGTGCGGCAGCCGAGCGCAGACCAGGTCGACCGCCTCCTGCTGCCGCCCGGCGGGCAGCGGCGCCACCCGCACCTCGTCGGGATCCGGCGCCGCCGGCGACCACCGACCCTCGAAGCCGACCACGTCCACGGGTTCCATCACGCCTGCTCCTCGTGCCGTACCGCCATCCGACCAGTATCCGAGCCGGGAGCGGGCGGCACAGGCCGTTTGGGAAAGCGCCACCGCCCCTCCCTCCCGCCCGCGTCGTCCCGCGCGTCGCGGGCCACGCGGGCCGCTCGATACGCTGGGCACCTGCCGCACCCGACGGCATACGCCATGATCCGACCGGCTCGCGGTCGGATCACTCACGAAGGAGCACCCACCGTGTCTGCACAGATCACCGTCACCGTCGCCGGGAGCGAGCGAACGGTCACGGAGCAGACGACGGCCGGAGCGCTGCTCGAGGAGGCGGGGGCCGGCGGGCGCGACGTCGTCGTCGCCCGCGTCAACGGCGAGCTGCGCGACCTCTTCCACGTCGTGGCCGACGGCGACGTCGTCGAGCCCGTGGCGGTCACCTCCGAGGACGGCCTCGCCGTGCTGCGCCACTCGACGGCCCACGTGCTCGCCCAGGCGGTCCAGCAGCTCCACGCCGACGCCAAGCTCGGCATCGGCCCGCCCATCCGCGACGGCTTCTACTACGACTTCGACGTCGAGACGCCGTTCCACCCCGACGACCTCAAGGCCCTCGAGAAGGCCATGCAGAAGATCGTCAACGAGGGCCAGACCTTCGAGCGTCGGGTCGTCACCGATGCGGAGGCCCTGGACGAGCTCAAGGACGAGCCGTACAAGTGCGAGCTCGTCGGGCTCAAGGGCGGCAACGCCGACGAGGCAGCCGAGGGCGCCGGCGTCGAGGTCGGGGCCGGCGAGCTGACGATCTACGACAACATCCGCCGCGACGGCACGCGCGCTTGGGGCGACCTCTGCCGTGGCCCCCACATCCCGAACACCAAGCTGATCGGCAACGCCTTCAAGCTGATGCGCTCGGCCGCCGCGTACTGGCGCGGCTCGGAGAAGAACCCGCAGCTGCAGCGCGTCTACGGCACGGCGTGGCCGACCAAGGACGACCTCAAGGCCTACCTCGACCGCCTCGCCGAGGCCGAGCGCCGCGACCACCGCAAGCTCGGCGCCGAGCTCGACCTCTTCAGCTTCCCAGACGAGCTGGGCTCCGGCCTGCCGGTCTTCCATCCCAAGGGCGGCGTCATCAAGCGCGAGATGGAGGACTACGTCCGCCGTCGGCACATCGAGGAGGGCTTCGACTACGTCGGCACGCCGCACATCACCAAGGACGGCCTCTTCCACACGAGCGGTCACCTGCCGTACTACGCCGACACGATGTTCCCGCCGATGGAGCTCGAGGGCGCGAAGTACCAGCTCAAGGCGATGAACTGCCCGATGCACAACCTCATCTTCGCCTCACGCGGCCGCTCCTACCGCGAGCTGCCGCTGCGGTTCTTCGAGTTCGGGTCGGTCTACCGCTACGAGAAGTCGGGCGTCGTGCACGGCCTGACGCGCGTGCGCGGCATGACGCAGGACGACTCGCACAGCTACGTCACGCCCGAGCAGGCGCCTGCCGAGATCCAGCACCTGCTCGACTTCGTGCTGAGCCTGCTGCGCGACTTCGGCCTCGACGACTTCTACCTCGAGCTGTCGACGCGAGACGAGGACGGCGACAAGAAGGACAAGTTCATCGGCTCCGACGAGCAGTGGGCCGTTGCCACCAAGGTGCTCGAGGACGTCGCCGTCGCCTCCGGTCTGCAGCTCGTGCCCGACCCGGGTGGCGCCGCCTTCTACGGCCCGAAGATCTCGGTCCAGGCCCGCGACGCCATCGGCCGCACCTGGCAGATGTCGACGATCCAGTACGACTTCAACCAGCCCGAGCGCTTCGGCCTCGAGTTCCAGGCCGCCGACGGCTCGCGGCAGCAGCCGGTCATGATCCACTCGGCGAAGTTCGGCTCGATCGAGCGGTTCCTCGGCGTGCTCGTCGAGCACTACGCCGGCGCCTTTCCGGTGTGGCTCTCACCCGTCCAGGTGCTCGGCGTGCCGGTCGCCGAGGACTACGCCGACTACCTCGGCGAGGTGCTGAACCGCATGCGCCGCAAGGGAGTCCGCGTCGAGCTCGACGCCAGCGACGACCGCTTCCCGAAGAAGATCCGCAACGCCAGCAAGTCGAAGGTGCCCTTCACGCTCATTGCCGGCGAGGAGGACCGCGCGGCGGGTGCCGTCTCGTTCCGCTACCGCGACGGGTCGCAGAAGAACGGCGTGCCGGTCGACGACGCCATCGCCGAGGTGCTCGCCGCCATCGAGAGCCGCGCGCAGGTCTGAGCCCCACCGACACGACCGACGACGTATGCCGTCGGGCAGGGTCCGCTTCGCACGTGACCCCGCCCGGCGGCATACGTCGTTCTTGTCCGATGTCGTGCGTCCATCGGACAGGACAACGGTGTCGGCTTGCCGGACATGGGGCACCTCACGAGGCTCGACAGCGACACCGTCGTCGTCCCCCGAAGGAACGCCTCATGCGCATCGTGCTCAGATCGCTCGGCACCGTCGTCCTCGCCGCCACCGCCCTCGGGCCGGTGCTGCCGTCCGCCGCACCCCCGACGGCCGCGGCGGCCGAGCCGCTCGTCGAGTCCGTCAACCCGTTCATCGGCACGCAGGACAACGGGAACACGTTCCCGGGCGCCAGCGCGCCCTTCGGGATGGTGCAGGTCAGCCCGGACACCGGGGGAGAGGGCGGCTACGACTACTCGCAGAAGTCGATCTACGGCTTCAGCCAGACGCACCTCTCGGGTGTCGGCTGCCCCGTCGTCGGCGAGCTGCCCGTCATGCCGACGAGCGGGGCCATCACCACGGTCGACTCGTCGCGCTACGCCTCGAGCTACTCGCACTCCGACGAGCAGGCCCGCCCCGGCTACTACCGCGTCGGCCTGCCGACCTACGGCGTGACGGCCGAGCTGACCGCGACCGACCGCACCGGCTGGCAGCGGTTCACGTTCCCGGCCGACAAGACGGCCAACGTGCTGCTCAACACCGGCAAGGCCAACATGCGGGTCTTCGACTCCGAGGTGCACGTCGTCGGCGACCGCGTCGTCGAGGGACGCATCCACGACGGCAACTTCTGCGCCGGCAAGGACGAGCACACGGTCTGGTTCCGCGCCGAGTTCGACACGCCGTTCGCGTCGTTCGGCACGTGGAGCGGCTCGACGCTGACCGCCGGCGCCCGTGACGCGGCGACGACGAACGGCGGCAACGGGGCCGCGGTCACCTTCCCGACCGGCACGACCTCCGTGACGATGAAGGTGGGCCTCAGCTACACCGGCGCCGACGGCGCCCGCGCCAACCTCGCGAAGGAGACCGGCGCCGGCTTCGACTTCGACGCCACGCGCGCCGCACTCACCCAGCGGTGGGAGGAGCAGCTCGGGCACGCCCGCATCACCGGCGGGTCCGCGGAGCGCCGGACCGCCTACTACACAGCCCTCTACCACTCCCTCATGCACCCCAACCTCGCGTCGGACGTCGACGGGAGGTACCACGGATGGGACGGGAAGACCCACGTGGCCGACGGCTACACGCCCCGCCAGAACTTCTCGCTGTGGGACACCTACCGCCCGCAGAACCAGCTGCTCGAGGTGCTCGCGCCGGACGTCGCCCGCGACTCGTACCTGTCGGTGCTCGCGATCGGCCTTGAGGGCGGCTGGCTGCCGCGCTGGGCCCTGGTCAACAGCGAGACCAACATCATGACCGGCGACCCGGTGACGCCGTTCCTCGTCGAGGGCTGGAGCAAGGGCTTCCTCGCCGGGCACGAGGACGAGGCGTACGCCCTGCTCAAGCAGAACGCGACCGAGCGGCCGCCGGCAGACAGCCAGTACAACGGTCGCTCCGGCCAGCACTGGTACGAGAAGCTCGGCTACATCCCGTTCGGGCTGAAGGTCGGCACCGACTGCGTGTCGCACGGTGGCGACAACGACTGCGCCCACCCGGCGTCGGCCACGATGGAGTACGCCGCCGCCGACGCGTCCCTCGCGATCATGGCCAAGGCCCTCGGGCACGCCTCGGACGCAGCGCTGCTCACCGAGCGCAGCGGCTGGTACAAGAACCTCTGGGACGCCGGCACGCAGACCTTCCGGCCGCGGATGAGCGACGGCACGTGGCTCGACCCGTACGACCCCGTCGAGGCCTCGCACGCCTTCCACGAGGGCGGCTCCTACCAGTACCAGTGGCTCGCCCCGCAGGACCCCGCCGGGCTGGTCGAGCTCATGGGCGGACGCGCGGCCACGGAGCAGCGCCTCGACGACTTCTTCGCCTACGGCAAGCTGCTCACCGACCCGGCCGGCACCGTCAGGAACGACTGGATCGAGGCGACCTACGCCTACTACAGCAAGCCGACCTACAACCCCAACAACGAGCCCGACCTGCTCGCGCCCTACACGTACGCCTGGGTGCAGCAGCCGGCGAAGATCGCGACCGTCGCCCGCGCCGCCTTCACGCTCTTCACCGACGGAGCCGACGGCATGACCGGCAACGACGACCTCGGCACGATGAGCGCGTGGTACGTCTTCTCCTCGTGGGGCCTCTACCCGACGATGAGCGGCGCGAACTACTTCGTCGTCAGCTCGCCGCAGTTCGAGCGGATCGACATCGACGTGGCCAGGCCCGCCTCGGTGCGCACCGGCCAGGGCGGCTCCCTGACGATCACCGCGCCGGGCGTCTCCGACGACCGTCGCTACGTGCAGACCCTGTCGGTCAACGGAGCGAAGAGCACGAAGAGCTGGGTGGGTTGGGACGCCCTGCGCCAGGGCGGCAGTCTGGCCCACACGGTCGGCACGGCTCCCAGCCGCTGGGGCACGACACCGGCCGACGTGCCGCCCTCGGCCGTGCAGGCGGGCCGTGACCCGCGTCTGTCGCTGTCGATGACGGCGCGGCCGAACCCGGTCGTCGTGCCGACCGGGGCCCGTGAGGCCCGCCTCTCGGTCGACCTCGTGGGGCAGGCGCCCAAGAGCCTGCCGGTCCAGGTGGACGTCGCGACGCCCCGGGGCTGGTCGGCCGCCGCGGGTTCGAGCGGCGACGGGGCGGTCGTCCTGCACAGCGACGGCGTGCCGGCGAGCAGCTCGGTGCCCGTCACGCTGAGGCTGCCGGCCGGTCTGGGCGTCGGCTCGCACGAGGTCCGCGTCACCGCCTCGGCGCCGGGCGTCGACCCGGTGACCAAGGTCGTCACCGTGCAGCTGCAGGAAGCGCTCGGCTGCGTCGCGGGAGCCACCGGCTGCGCCGTCGACCTGGCGCCGGCGCGCAACCACGACGGGACCGCCACGGTGGCCTCGCCGAGCGAGGGCAACTTCGACGGAAGCGGGTGGAGCTACGACGCAGCGCTGCTGCCGACCGGCACGACGTGGGACTGGAACGGCGTGACGTATGCCGCCCCGGTGACCGCGGGGACGACGCCGAACTTCGTCGAGGGCCGGGGGCAGACGATCCTCGTGCCTTCCGCGGGCAGAAGCGCGGTGCACGTCATCGGTTCGACGCACAACGGCGACGTGTCGACGGCCCTGCGCCTGACGTACACCGATGGCAGCGTGCAGTCCGTGCCGATCTCGCTCACCGACTGGGCGGCCGGCAGCGGCCACAACGGCAACCGGGTCGCGATCGCCATGGACCACCGCATCAAGGGTGGTTCGGGTGTGGACGGCCCGCCCGTCCAGCTGTTCGGCACGACGGTGGCCGCGGACCCGGGCAGGCAGCTGCAGTCGATCACGCTGCCGGGCGACGACCGCTTCGAGGTCTACGCCGTGACGCTCGGCTGACCATCGCAGCGAGCCTGCCGATGCAGGTGGCGGCTCCGGGGCATGTTGCCCCGGGGCCGCCACTGTCAGTCGCGCACCGCGCGCAGCCACCACCGGTCGCGGGTCATCGTGAGGGGCCTCCCGGCGCAGGTCTCGTCGTGCAGGCGCACCAGGGCCTCCAGGCCGGCTTCCACGGTGAAGCCGTCGGGCAGGTCCCACGGGACGTGCGAGAGGTAACGCAGCAGGGCGCGCACGTCGACGAACCGGTACCGACCGAGGTGCGCACCGCCGTCGAGGACCCGGAGCCCCGCAGCCTCCAGGGCTGACTCGGCACCCTCCAGCGTCCAGTCCGGTCGGGCCTCGGCGCCGAACCACAGCGTCGTCTCGGTGGCGTCACGCGAGCCGACCTGCTGGGTGAGGAACGTGCCGCCGGGGCGGAGCACACGTCGCAGCTCCTCGGCTGCGTACGCCTCGTGCCGGTCGAGCACGAGGTCGAGCGACGCGTCCGCCAGCGGCATCCGCGGGTCGGCATCGGCGTCGTGGGCGAGCACGTCGACACCGTGCGGGGCCAATGCCGCCCGGGCCACCAGGATGTTCGGGGGCCAGCCCTCGGTGGCGATGACGCGCCGGGGGCGGTCGTCGCCGGCCGCGTCGAGCAGGCGGATCAGCTGCTCCCCACCGCCCGTGCCGAGGTCGACCACGTCGTCGACGGCCATGAGCGCCTCGAGTGACAGGGCGTCGAAGTCCCAGGGCGTCACGTCCTCGTCCATGACGCCCGCCAGGTCGGTGAAGTCCCACCCGAAGTGCCGGCGGTCCCACTCCCGCCGCCACGACGCGACGAGACCAGGCTGCACGCCTCCGCTAGCCGCGCTCACGGTCCTCGGCAGCCGGGTGGGCGACCCGGCGTCCGCGCAACCGGACGAGGCCGATGAGGCCGACCACGAGGAAGAGCGCCGACAGGTACTGCGCCTGGCTGAGGGCCCACGGCCCGTGCAGCTCATTGACGCGGAAGGGCTCGATGGCGAGGCGCTCGGCCGAGGCCAACACGATCCAGAGGCTGAACAGCCACCCGGCGCGGTGCGGATGGCGACGAAGCGACCACAGCACGCCGAAGAGGACGAGCCCCATCGCCGTCTCCCAGATGGGGGTCGGGTGCACGCCGGGCGCCGGTATCTGCACGCCCAGGATGTTGCCCTCGTACTGCTGCGCCCACAGCCAGTCGGGCAGCCACCCCGGCTTGCCGGCCGGGTCGGCCGCGACGCCCCAGTCGCCGTCCCCCGAGACCTGACAGCCGATGCGCCCGACGGCATAGCCGAGCATGAGGGCCGGGGCCGCCGAGTCGAGGAACAGGGCCACCCGGATGCCCTTGCGGCGCAGCATGAGGACGCCGACGGCGGTGGCGACGACGAGGCCGCCGATGATGTTGAACCCGTTGCTGCTGAAGATGCGGCCGGCCGGGTCGGCCAGGACGGCGCCCGGGTCCTCGAGGACGGAGAAGAGCTTGGCGCCGGCGATGCCCGCGAGCAGCATCGCGGCCGCGAAGGTCGTCGTGAACTCGTCGAGCTGCTCGAGCGAGGTCGGCGCGCGCGGTGCCGTGCGGACGCCGGTAGAGGACGGGCCGGCGTGGTCGCCGACAAGTGCCCCGGACGCCCACCGGCGCCGCAGCTCCAGTCGCAGCACGACGGTGGCGGCGATGAGCGCCACGAGCACGAACAACCCGAACATCGGCATCGGCAGCGGCAGGTCGGCGCCCGTCAGGGCCTTCACGACGTCGCTGAGGTAGGGGTAGGAGTCGTCCGGCGTGGGCACAGCCGGACCCTAGGTACACGCGCACGTCGCGGGCAAGCCGAGAAATCTTCAGGAACCCCTTGCCAGGAGCAGGATCGTGGTCTACAAAGGAAGTACCAATCCGCTTCGGCGGAAAGGTTTCTGACTCACTTCGGTGAGACAGAATCGAAGGCCCGGGAACTCATACTTCCCGGGCCTTCACCTCTCTCACGGCGCCTCCGGCAGCGATCCGGCGCGCCCACGGCACTCGGCCCCGCGGCTCTCACACCCGCGGGGCTGATCTGCGTCCCGACGCGTGTCGATTTCGGCTCGGGCCCCTGACGCGGTTCAATGGGTGTCGGCCCTGCGGTGTGTGAGACCGCGGGGCCGCTCACGTTCCCGGACGCCACCGCCCTAGGATCGAGGACCATGACGGAGCAGGGGAGCGCGCCCGAGGCGGCCGAGGACTTCGCCCACGTCGAGGACGGGTTCCAGCGTCTCTGGACACCGCACCGGATGGCCTACATCCTCGGCGACAAGCCGACCGAGGCGGCCGGACACGGCTGCCCCTTCTGCTCCGCGCCCGGGAAGCCCGACGCCGAGGGTCTCATCGTCCACCGCGGCGAGCACTGCTACGTCGTGATGAACCTCTTCCCGTACAACCCCGGGCACGTGCTCGTCTGCCCGTACCGGCACGTCTCGCTCTACGTGGACCTCACCGACGAGGAGACGGCGGAGTTCACGGCCCTGACGAAGCAGGCCATCCGCGCGCTGCAGGGGGCCTCGGAGCCGCACGGCTTCAACCTCGGCATGAACCAGGGCGCTGTCGCCGGGGCCGGGGTCGCGGCGCACCTGCACCAGCACGTCGTGCCCCGCTGGAGCGGCGACTCGAACTTCCTGCCGATCGTGGGGCAGACCAAGGCCCTGCCGGTCCTGCTCGAGGACACCCGGTCTCGCCTCGTCGCCGCGTGGCCCGCCGGCTGAGCCCCGGTCGTTACGCTGTCACCACCATGCTCAACAGACTCCTGCGCGCGTCGATGACCCGGATCCTCGCACCGATCGCCCACCTGTTCCTCCGCCTCGGCATCAGCCCCGACATCGTCACGATCGTCGGAACGGTCGGAGTCTGCGTCGGGGCGTTGGCGTTCTTCCCCCGCGGCGACATCTGGATCGGCGTGCTCGTCATCACGGCGTTCGTCTTCTCCGACAACGTCGACGGCATCATGGCCCGCGAGTCGGGTCGCTCCAGCAAGTGGGGCGCCTACCTCGACTCGACGCTCGACCGCATCGGCGACAGCGCCATCTTCGGCGGTCTCGTGCTCTACTACGCCGGCCCGGGCGCGAACTTCTGGATGGCCGGGCTCGCGCTGGCGTGCCTCATCCTCGGCAGCGTCGTCTCGTACGCCAAGGCCCGTGCCGAGGGTCTGGGCTACACCGCGGACGTGGGCATCGCCGAGCGGGCCGACCGGCTCGTGGCCGTCCTCGTCGCCGCGTTCTTCGCCGACGTGCTGAACTCGACGCTGCTGCTCGGTGTCGTCCTCGGCCTGCTCGCCGTCGCGAGCTTCGTCACGGTGCTCCAGCGCATGGTCACCGTCCGCCGGCAGGCGCTCGCCTCGGGTGAGGTCAGCACGTGACCTCGGTCGTGCGCCGGGCGACCGACACGGTCAGCGTCCTCGGCTTCAAGGTCGGCTGGTCGGCCGTACGCGCCCTGCCCGAGTGGGCGGCATACGGCCTCTTCGACCGAGTGGCCGACCTCGCCGTGCGCCGCGGCGGCAAGGGGATCGAGCGGCTGCGCTCGAACTACCGCCGCGTCCGCCCCGAGCTGACAGAGCGTGAGCTCGACGAGCTCGTGGCGGCCGGGATGCGGTCCTACATGCGCTACTACTGCGAAGCCTTCCGCCTCCCGTCGCTGAAGCGCGAGCAGGTCGACCGCGCGGTCGTCGTCCGACGCTCCGAGGAGGTCGCCGAGCTCTCCGCCCGTGGTGAGACCGTCGTCGTGTTCGTCGGCCACCTCGGCAACTTCGACCTCGCGGCAGCCTGGTCGGCGGGCAACCTCATGCCGGTGACGACGGTGGCCGAGCGGCTGAAGCCCGAGGAGGTCTACCAGGAGTTCGTCGCGTTCCGGCGGTCGATCGACATGGACATCATCCCGCTCACCGGCGGCGACGACCCCTTCCAGGGCCTGCTCGCCGCTGCGCGCGGTGGCGGCCGCCTCATCGCCCTGGCGTCCGACCGTGACCTCACCAACGGAGGCGTCGAGGTCGACCTGCTCGGCCACCGCGCCCGCATGGCCAAGGGGCCCGCGGTGCTCTCGCTCATGACCGGTGCCCCGCTCTACGCCGCACGCATCTGGTACGAGCCGGCCCCGCGGGGCGCGGGCCTCGGCGGCCACCGCACCGTCATCGAGTTCAGCGACCGCCTCGTCCCACGGGTCGAGGGCCCGACGGGGGCCAAGGCGGCAGACCTCATCCAGCAGTGCGCCGACCACCTCGCCGTCACGATCCGTGAGCACACGTCGAGCTGGCACATGCTCCAGCGGGTCTTCGTCGACGACCTCGACCCGTCCAAGGACCCCGTGCACGCCTCCGGCCCAGCCGCGCCCACGAGGGCCACACCATGAGGATCGGCATCGTCTGCCCCTACTCGTTCGACGTGCCGGGTGGGGTGCAGTTCCACGTCCGCGACCTCGCCGAGCACCTCATCGGCCAGGGCCACGAGGTCTCCGTCCTCGCTCCCGCGGACAGCGACACGGAGCTGCCCGACTACGTCACGTCCGCCGGCCGGGCCACGGCGGTGCGCTACAACGGCTCGGTCGCCCGACTCAACTTCGGCCCGGTGACGGCCTCGAAGGTCGGGCGCTGGCTCGACCAGGGCGAGTTCGACGTGCTGCACCTGCACGAGCCGGTGACCCCGAGCGTCAGCGTGCTCGCCCTGCTGGCCGCCGACGGCCCGATCGTCGCGACCTTCCACACGTCGATGCTGCGCTCACGCACGATGCAGACGGCATACCCCATCGTGCGACCCAGCCTGGAGAAGATCGCGGGCCGCATCGCCGTCAGCGAGGACGCCCGCCGCACCGTCACCACCCACGTGGGTGGCGACGCCGTCGTGATCCCCAACGGCGTCTACGTCGACCGGTTCGCGTCCGCGCCCAGGCGCTCGGCCTGGATCGGCACGCCGGCGGCCCCGACCATCGCCTTCCTCGGGCGGATGGGGGAGCCACGCAAGGGTCTGCCGGTGCTCGCCGCCGCGCTGCCCGAGGTGCTCCGAGCCGTTCCCGGTCTGCGGGTGCTCGTCGCCGGTCCCGGCGATCCCGACGAGGTGACCGAGGGCTGGCCGCCCGAGGTCGTCGCCGCGTGCGAGTTCCTCGGCGCGGTCTCCGACGACGACAAGGCCTCGCTGCTCGCGTCGGTCGACGTCTACGTCGCGCCCAACACCGGGGGAGAGAGCTTCGGCATCATCCTCATCGAGGCGATGAGCGCCGGCGCGTGCGTGCTCGCCAGCGACCTGGCAGCCTTCTCCCGGGTGCTCGACGGCGGCACCGCGGGCGCGATGTTCGCCAACGAGCAGCCCGACGACCTGGCCCGCACGCTCGTGGCCCTGCTCCGCAGCCCCGAGCGGCGCGCGACCCTGGCCGAGGCCGGGCGGCAGCGCGCGCGCCTCTTCGACTGGTCCGTCGTGGCCGACAAGATCCTCGCCGTCTACGAGACCGTCATCGAGGGACGCGCCGCGGCGACCCCGCCGCAGGGTCGCTGGAACCGCTTCCTGCGCGGAGGTGCCCGGTGAGCGAGGTCCTGTCGTGGGTCTTCGCGACGCTCTTCGGCCTGGTCGTCATCGCGTGGTACCTCAGCTACACGGCGGCCCGGCTCGACCGGCTGCACGTGCGGCTGAGCGGCACCCTCGCAGCCCTCGACGCCCGCCTCGTGCGCCGGGCCGAGGCCGCGGTCGAGCTCGCCAACAGCGGACTGCTCGACGGTGCCACCTCCCTCATCCTCGCCAACGCAGCGGCAGGCTCGCTCGAGGCCCCGGCCGAGCACGGCGGCCCCCGCGAGCTCGCCGAGAACGACCTCACCGAGGCGCTCGACCTCGCGCTGACGCCCGAGACCGTCGCCGACCTGCGGTCCACCGCCCTCGGCACCGACGTCCTGGCCCGGCTCAGCTCGGCGTGCACCCGCGTGCAGCTCGCGCGCCGCTTCCACAACGACGCCGTGACCGACGTGCGCCGCGTCCGCCGCAAGTGGACGATCCGCATGTTCCACCTCGCCGGCTACACGCCCCTCCCGCGCACGGTCGAGTTCAACGACGAGGCGCCCGAGCACCTCGCCGTCGTCTGAACGCGGCGGCGACGGAGCGACCTGCGTCACAGTCCACACGGTCGTGGCGCAGCCGCAGGTGGACCGTGTCGTCGGGGGTGCCCGCGTGGGCCTACCCTGTGTGCATCCCCAGCCCAAGATCACGGGAAAGCAGGACATCGTGAGCACCACCCCGACCACGGGCAGCACGCCCGCGGCTGACCAGCAGTCCACGAGCTCCACGGGCACGACGCGCGTCAAGCGCGGCATGGCCGAGATGCTCAAGGGCGGCGTCATCATGGACGTCGTCACCCCCGAGCAGGCGAAGATCGCCGAGGACGCCGGCGCCGTCGCCGTCATGGCCCTCGAGCGCGTCCCGGCCGACATCCGCGCGCAGGGCGGCGTGTCGCGCATGAGCGACCCCGACATGATCGACGGCATCATCGAGGCCGTCTCGATCCCCGTCATGGCCAAGGCCCGCATCGGCCACTTCGCCGAGGCGCAGGTCCTCCAGTCGCTCGGTGTCGACTACATCGACGAGTCCGAGGTGCTGACCCCGGCCGACTACGCCAACCACATCGACAAGTGGCAGTTCACCGTGCCGTTCGTGTGCGGTGCCACCAACCTCGGTGAGGCCCTGCGCCGCATCACCGAGGGCGCGGCGATGATCCGCTCCAAGGGCGAGGCCGGCACCGGCGACGTCTCCAACGCGACGACGCACATGCGCCAGATCCGCCAGGAGATCCGCCGCTTGCAGAACCTCCCCGAGGACGAGCTCTACGTCGCGGCCAAGGAGCTGCAGGCGCCCTACGAGCTCGTCAAGGAGGTTGCCGAGGCCGGCAAGCTGCCCGTCGTGCTCTTCACCGCCGGCGGCATCGCCACCCCGGCCGACGCCGCGATGATGATGCAGCTCGGCGCCGAGGGCGTCTTCGTCGGGTCCGGCATCTTCAAGTCGGGCAACCCGGCGCAGCGCGCCGAGGCCATCGTCAAGGCGACGACCTTCCACGACGACCCCGACGTCATCGCGAAGGTCTCGCGCGGGCTCGGCGAGGCGATGGTCGGCATCAACGTCGACGAGATCGCCCAGCCGCACCGCCTCTCCGAGCGGGGCTGGTGACCAGGCGCCCTTCGCGCACCCCACGCTGACGTGTGCCGCCGTGCCCTCGGGCCCGGCGGCATACGTGCGTCGGGGGGCCGGGTCGCCTCGCGTGTGCACCACGTGGAGCCCTGAACCCGGTTCCGGCACACGCCGGGGCGCCCGCTCACGATCGAACGGCGGATGGTCCTGCGTCTGGTGTGGCGATCACCCCACCCGGCGCAGGACCATCGGCAGCACGACCGCTCAGGTGACCTCGCCGCGCTCGGCGAACTCGGGACGCTCGTACTCGCGGCCGTCGAGCACCTCCTTGACGTGCACGGCGGCGCGGACGGCGTCGACGTGGGTCACGTAGAGCGGTGCGAAGCCGAGCCGGATGATGTCGGGCTCGCGGACGTCGCCGATGACGCCGCGGGCGATGAGCGCCTGCACCACCGCGAACGCCTCGGGGTGGCGCAGCGACACCTGCGAGCCGCGCCGGGCCGGGTCGCGAGGCGTGGCGAGGGGCAGATCGACACCGAGCCCGTCGAGCGCGTCGATGAAGGTGGCCGTCACGGCGAGCGAGGCGGCCCGGAGGTCGGCGGGGGAGAGGCCGTCGTACGCCGTCAGCGCGGCCTCGAGGGCCAGCACCGACAGCAGGGGCGGCGTGCCCACGCGGGCGCGGGTGATGCCGGGGGCCGGGGCGTAGTCGGGTGCCATGTCGAAGGGGCGGGCGTGCCCGTTCCACCCGGTGAGCGGCTGGTCGAAGTCGTCTTGGTGGCGCTGCGCGACGTAGATGAACGCCGGCGCGCCGGGGCCGCCGTTGAGGTACTTGTAGCCGCAGCCGACGGCGAAGTCGGCACCTCCGGCGTCGAGGTCGACCTCGAGCACGCCGGCGGAGTGGCACAGGTCCCAGCACGCGAGCGCTCCGACCGCGTGGGCCGCCTCGGTGATGGCGCGCAGGTCCCACAGCTCGCCGGTGCGGTAGTCGACGCTGGAGTACGACGCGAGAGCCAGCGCGTCACCGACCTCCCCGATGGCCGCCACGGCGTCGCGCGGGTGCACGCGCCGCACCTCGAGGCCCGCCAGGGCGGCGGCCGACTCGGTGATGTAGAGGTCGGTGGGGAACGAGTCGGGGTCGGTGAGCACCACGTGTCGTCCGTGGCGCAGCCGCCCGGCACCGACGACCGCTTTGAAGAGGTTGACCGACGTGGAGTCCGTGACGACGACCTGACCCGGCGCAGCACCGACGAGCCGCCCCACCGCGTCGCCGACGCGCGTCTGCGCACCCCACCAGTCGGACTCGTTCCACGACCGGATGAGCCGCTCGCCCCACTGCCGGTGCATGACGTCGTCGACGACCGACGGCACGGCACGGGGGAGTGCTCCGAGGGAGTTGCCGTCGAGGTAGATGACGCCGTCAGGCAGGTCGAAGAGGTCACGGGTCCCGCGCAGCGGCGACTCGGCGTCGGCCTGCTCGGCGCGGGAGATGAGGGCGTCGTGGGTGTGCACCGTCGTCATGGCGGCAACGTAGCCGGTGGCCTCGGCCCGATGTCAGGGCAGGTGCCGCGGCCGTCTCGCATCCCAGACGGTTCGTCGACCTCGGTCACGTGGTGGCCCGGCGCCGGACCGCTCCCGGGGTCGCCCTACGCTGGTGCGGTGAGCACCCCGACCACCACGACCACCACGACGGGCCAGAGCGTCGGCGACAGCGCGTCCGCCCCGCCCGAGCCGGTGCGCATCGGCGTCCTCGCCGTCCAGGGCGACGTGCGCGAGCACCTAGCCGCTCTCACGGCGCTCGGTGCCGAGGCCGTTACCGTGCGCCGGCCCTCCGAGGTGGAGCAGGTCGACGGGCTCGTCATCCCCGGCGGCGAGTCGACCGTCATGGACAAGCTCGTGCGCGCCTTCGAGCTGCGCGAGCCGCTCCTGCGGCGCATCGCCGAGGGCATGCCCGCCTACGGCTCGTGCGCCGGCATGATCATGCTCGCCGACCGCATCGTCGACGCCCGGCCCGACCAGCAGACCCTCGGCGGCCTCGACGTCACGGTGCGCCGCAACGCCTTCGGGCGCCAGGTCGACTCGTTCGAGCAGGATCTCGAGTACGCGTGGAGCGACCCCACCGACACGGGCACCGTCCACGCCGTCTTCATCCGCGCGCCCTGGGTCGAGGAGGCCGGTCCCGACGTGCAGGTGCTCGCCCGCGTGAGCGAGGGCGCTGCCGCCGGTAGGATCGTCGCGGTCCGGCAGGGCAACCTGATGGCCACGTCGTTCCACCCCGAGGTGGGTGGCGACCGCCGGATCCACGCCGAGTTCGTCTCGATCGTCAGAGCGCACCGACTCCAGCAGTCGGGAGCCAGCCAGTCACCGGAACGCGAGGACACTGCATGAGCGGCCACTCCAAATGGGCCACCACGAAGCACCAGAAGGCGGCCAAGGACGCCAAGCGCGGCAAGCTCTTCGCCAAGCTCATCAAGAACATCGAGGTCGCGGCCCGTCAGGGCGGCGCTGACCCCGCCGGCAACCCGACGCTCTACGACGCCATCCAGAAGGCGAAGAAGACGTCGGTGCCCAACGACAACATCGACCGTGCGGTCAAGCGCGCGTCGGGTGCCGAGGCGGGCGCGGCCGACTGGCAGACGATCATGTACGAGGGCTACGCGCCCAACGGCGTCGCGGTGCTCATCGAGTGCCTCACCGACAACCGCAACCGTGCTGCCGCCGAGGTGCGCACGGCGCTGACCCGCAACGGCGGCCAGCTGGCCGACCCGGGGTCGGTGTCCTACGTCTTCAACCGCAAGGGCGTCGTCACGGTGCTCAAGGAGGCCGGGTCCGAGGACGACATCCTCGAGGTGGTGCTCGAGGCCGGGGCCGAGGAGGTCAACGACAACGGCGACACCTGGGAGATCATCTCCGAGGCCACCGACTTCGTCGCGGTGCGCACCGCCCTCCAGGACGCCGGCATCGACTACGAGTCGGCCGAGGCCTCGTTCGTGCCCAACCTCCAAGTGCCGCTCGACCTCGACGGCGCGAAGAAGATGATCCGCGTCATCGACGCCCTCGAGGACAGCGACGACGTCCAGAACGTCTACGCCAACGGCGACATCCCGGACGACGTCCTGGCCCAGCTCGACGACGAGGAGTGAGCCGGTCAGACCTCAGGGCTCGACATCAGGTGCGGAGGCACGCCGGTGACCGGCGTGCCTCCCGTCCTTTCGGGGGAGGCCGGTTAGCGTTGTCCCGAACACCTGTTCGGATCCTTGCTCGCCCACCCCGCTGACCCAGGAGGTATGCCGTGCGCGTCCTCGCGGTCGACCCCGGCCTGACCCGTTGCGGCGTGGGCGTCGTCGACGGGGTGCCGGGCCGGCGCCTCTCACTCGTCGAGGTCGGCGTCATCCGCACGCCCTCGGCCGACCCCACCCCGAGGCGCCTCGTCGCCGTCGAGGACGAGATGCGGCTGTGGTTCGAGCGGCACCGGCCCGAGGCGGTGGCCATCGAGCGGGTCTTCGCCGACACCAACGTCTCGACCGTCATGGGCACCGCCCAGGTGACGGGCATCGTCATGATGCTCGCCGAGCGGCGCGGCCTGCCGGTGACGCTGCACACCCCCACCGAGGTCAAGGCGGCCGTCAGCGGCAGCGGCCGCGCCGACAAGGCCCAGGTCACCACGATGGTGACGCGACTGCTCGGCCTCGCCACGCCGCCGAAGCCCGCCGACGCGGCCGACGCCCTCGCCCTCGCGATCTGCCACGTCTGGCGCGGAGGCACCCAGAACCGCCTCGAGGAGGCCGCACTCGAGCAGGCCGCTCGCACCGGCACGCGGGGGAGCGGCATACCTCGTCGCGTCCCGGCGTCCGCGGCACCGGCCGAGCGGCGCCTCCGGTCCCTCGCCAGCCAGCCCACCCGGTCCGCCCGCGTCGCGAGGCCGGCCCGAACCACCCCTGGAGCCCAACCCCGATGATCGCCTCCCTCTCCGGCACCGTCCTCAAGGTCGGCCTCGACTCCGTCGTCGTCGGCGTCGGCGGCGTCGGCATGCTCGTGCACACGACGCCCGCGACGGCGACGTCGGTGCGGCTCGGGCAGCCCACCGAACTGGCGACCAGCCTCGTCGTCCGCGAGGACTCGCTGACCCTCTACGGCTTCGCGACCGACGACGAGAAGCACGTGTTCGAGACGGTGCAGACCGTCTCGGGCGTCGGCCCGCGCCTGGCGCTGGCCGTGCTCGCCGTGCACACGCCCGACGCGGTGCGCGTGGCCCTCGGCACCGGCGACCTCGTCGCGCTGACCAAGGTGCCCGGCATCGGCAAGAAGGGCGCCGAGCGCATGGTCCTCGAGCTCAAGGACAAGCTCGGCGCCCTGCCCGGCACGGGCGGGGCCACCGAGCCCGTCCACCTCGACACCGGTGAGGCGTGGCGCGAGCAGGTGGGCGAGGCGCTCGTCGGGCTCGGCTGGACCGCCCGCCAGGCCGACGACGCGCTCGACAAGGTGGCGCCCCTGGCCGCAGACGGCGCCGGCGTCTCCGCCCTGCTGCGGGCGGCCCTGCAGGAGCTCGGCCGATGAGCGTCGACCGCTCGGTGGGCTACGACGAGGCCTCCGACATGTGGCAGGACGGCTACGACGCCACCGCGCGCATCGTCGACGCCGGCAGCGACACCGACGAGCGCCAGGTCGAGGCCGCGCTGCGGCCCAAGCGGCTCGACGACTTCCCGGGGCAGCCGCGGGTCCGCGAGCAGCTCGGGCTGGTGCTCAAGGCAGCACGGCGCCGCGGCACGCCGCCCGACCACGTGCTCCTGTCCGGGCCTCCCGGCCTCGGCAAGACGACGCTGGCCATGATCGTGGCGAGCGAGCTCGAGCAGCCGATCCGCATCACGTCGGGTCCCGCCATCCAGCACGCCGGCGACCTCGCGTCGGTCCTGTCGTCGCTCGCCGAGGGCGAGGTCCTCTTCCTCGACGAGATCCACCGCATGTCGCGCTCCGCCGAGGAGATGCTCTACCTCGCGATGGAGGACTTCCGCGTCGACGTCATCATCGGCAAGGGCCCCGGCGCCACGGCGATCCCGCTCGAGCTGCCCCCGTTCACGGTGGTGGGGGCCACGACACGAGCCGGCCTGCTCCCGGCCCCCTTGCGCGACCGCTTCGGCTTCACGGGGCACCTCGACTACTACACGGCCGCCGACCTCGTCACGATCCTGCACCGCTCGGCCCGGCTGCTCGGGCTCGACGCCGACGACGACGGCATCCGCGAGATCTCGCTGCGCTCGCGCGGCACTCCCCGCATCGCCAACCGCCTGCTGCGCCGGGTGCGCGACTGGGCGCAGGTGCACGGCGAGGGCCGGGTCACCCACGCCGCGGCCCGCCAGGCGCTCGAGCTGTTCGACGTCGACGAGCGCGGCCTCGACCGCCTCGACCGGGCCGTCCTCGAGGCGCTGTGCCGCCGGTTCAACGGGGGCCCCGTGGGCCTGTCGACGCTCGCCGTGGCCGTGGGGGAGGAGCCCGACACCGTCGAGACGGTCGCCGAGCCCTACCTCGTGCGCGAGGGCTTCATGGTGCGTACGCCGCGTGGCCGTGCCGCCTCGACGCTCGCCTGGGAGCACCTCGGCCTCACCCCGCCCGTCGACGCGCAGTCCCTCTGGTCGGCGACCCTGCCCATCGAGGAGTCCGGCGGAGGCCGCTTCGACTCCTGACCGGCCACCGGCAGGATGCCTCCGGCGGCCGTCCGTGCCGCCGGCGGAGCGCGACCAAAACGTGACACGGGCTTGCGTCGCAAGGCGCTGAGTCGGTCTGACAAACTGCACCGGCGCACGTAGACTCCTGCGGGCACCATCGCCGCTGCCGCGGCACCATCCGGTGCTCCCGGTCGTTGACGCGAGACCCGACCCGATCCGAAGGGGCGAGGTGTGCGCCACCACCGACGAAGATGCGAAGGACTGAGCTGACATGAACAACAACGGGGCCTTCTCGTTGCTGATTTTCGCGCTGCCCCTGCTGCTGCTGGGCTGGCTGTTCTTTACCCAGAACAAGCGGATGAAGCAGATGCGCGAGTTCAGCTCGTCGCTCAACGTCGGCGACCAGGTCGTCACCTCGTCGGGTGTCTACGGCACGATCAAGCACCTCGACGACACCACCGCGTGGCTCGAGATCGCCGAGGGCACCACGGTCCGCTTCGACCGCCGCGCCGTCGCGATGAAGCAGGCCGACGGGGTCTCGGCAGCGCCGAGCACGCCCGGCACGCCGACCACGCAGGTCAACGACTCGGTGCCGGACGACGCTCCGGGTCCGCAGCAGAACGGTCAGTGAGGGTTTCGTGGCACGCAGCTCCACCAAGAAGTCGGCGAGACGCAGCCTGCTGGCGCTGATCGTCGTCATCCTCGGCCTCGGCGGTCTCGTCGGGGGCCTCACCGTCTGGGGTGGCGGGTCGACGACCCCGCGCCTGGGACTCGACCTCGAGGGCGGCACGGAGCTCGTGCTCCAGCCCGTCCTCGTCGGCACGGAGAAGATCAACGAGGGCCAGGTCAACCGCGCCGTCGACATCATCCGCCAGCGCATCGACGCCAACGGCGTCTCCGAGGCCGAGATCGCCACCCAGGGTGGCCAGAACATCGTCGTGTCGATCCCGGGCACGCCGTCGCCCGAGCAGCTGGACGCCATCCGCAAGCCCTCGCAGCTGCGCTTCCGCGCCGTCTACGTGCAGGCCCTCGACACCAACGCCACCCAGGTCAACCCGGGTGGCGGCGCGACCGGCACCCCGACGCCGACCGGCACGGCCACCACGCCCGCGACGGGCAAGCCCTCGGCCACCGGCACCGCGACGCCGTCGACGTCCGCCACCGCGCAGAACGGTGCCGTGCCCGACGCGCTGCGTGCCGCGACGACGCCTGCGGCGCCGACCGGCACGGCCACCGCGAAGCCCACCACGCCGGCTCCCGCCGCGACCACGACGGCTCCGGCCGCGCCCACCGAGGCGCAGACCGAGGCGGCCATCAAGGCGCAGGCGGTCAAGGGCCTCACCGGCATCGGGTGGGCCCAGGCCAAGGCCGACGAGGCCGCCACCAAGGTCGCCAAGCAGTACATCGCGCTCAACTGCTCGACGCCCGGTGCCGTCGACAAGATCGTCGACGACCCCGACCAGCCGATCGCGACGTGCGGCGACGACCGCACCACGAAGTACGTCCTCGGCCCGAGCGAGATCAACGGCAGCGAGATCGCCGACGCGAGCAGCGGCTACCAGCCCGGCCCGAACGGTCAGCCCACCTCGATCGTCGAGGTCGCCCTGTCGTTCAAGGACAGCGGCAAGGCCAAGTTCGCGGCCGTCACGAAGCGCCTCTACGGCCTGCAGTCCGAGCCGCCGCTCGACCAGTTCGCGGTCGTGCTCGACAAGAGCGTCATCACGGCGCCTCAGGCCCGCGCCGTCATCAGCGACGGTCGCGCCTCGATCACCGGGTCGTTCACCATCGACTCGGCCAAGCAGCTCGCCGAGCAGCTGAAGTTCGGCGCCCTGCCCATCTCGTTCGCGCTGCAGACGCAGGACAACATCACCCCCCAGCTCGGTGAGGAGCAGCTGCGCATCGGCCTGCTCGCCGGCCTGGTCGGACTGCTGCTCGTCGTCGTCTACTCGCTGATCCAGTACCGCGCCCTCGGCTTCGTGACCGTCGCCTCGCTCGTCGTGGCGTCGATCATCACCTACCTGGCGGTCACGGTGCTCGGCACGACGCACGGCTTCCGCCTCACGATGGCCGGCGTCACGGGTCTCATCGTCGCCATCGGTGTCACGGCCGACAGCTTCATCGTCTACTTCGAGCGCATCCGCGACGAGGTGCGTGACGGGCGCCCGCTCGTGGCGGCCGTCGAGACCGGCTGGAAGCGCGCGCGGCGCACGATCATCGCGGCCGACGCGGTGAACTTCATCGCTGCCGGCGTGCTCTACTTCCTCGCCTCGAGCAACGTGCGCGGCTTCGCCTTCACCCTCGGTCTGACGACGCTGATCGACCTCGCGGTCGTCATGCTCTTCACCCACCCGATGGTGCAGCTGCTCGCCCGCACGAAGTTCTTCGGCGGGGGCCACAAGTGGTCGGGTCTCGACCCGCAGCGCCTCGGCGCCAAGGAGACTCTCCGTTACCGCGGCCGCGGTCAGTTCGGCTCGGCCGGCGCCCAGCGCCCGCCCGCCACCGTCGGCTCGGCCCGCGTCGCCGAGGGGAAGGCCCAGGCATGATCAACTTCGCTCAGGTCGGCAACGACCTCTACACGGGCAAGCGCTCGATCGAGTTCATCAAGCGCCAGAAGACCTGGTACGCCGTCTCGGCCGTGCTCATCGCGCTCGCCCTCGTCGGCATCTTCGTCAAACACCTCAACTTCGGCATCGAGTTCAGCGGTGGCTCCGAGTTCCGCGTGCAGGGCGTCACCAACAGCCAGGACTACGAGCAGAAGGCCCAGGACGCGATCGGCAACGCCGGCATCCAGGGCAACGTGGTCTCGACCGTCATCGGCCAGAACACGGTGCGCGTCCAGTCCGAGGCGGCCTCGGAGCGCACCGACGAGGCGACCGCAGCCCTGGCCAAGGAGTTCGGGGTGCCGACGAGCTCGGTGAGCGCATCGCTCATCGGTCCGAGCTGGGGCCAGTCGGTGAGCCAACAGGCCATCCAGGGTCTCGTCGTCTTCCTCATCCTCGTGACGATCGTGATGGCGCTCTACTTCCGCACGTGGAAGATGGCCGTCGCGGGACTCGTGGCGCTGCTGCACGACCTCGTCATCACCGTCGGCATCTACGCCCTCTTCGGGTTCGAGATCACGCCGTCGTCGATGATCGGCTTCCTGACGATCCTCGGCTACTCGCTCTACGACACCGTCGTCGTCTTCGACAAGGTGCGCGAGAACACGGCCGAGGCGTTCCGCACCAAGCGGATGACCTACTCGGCAGCCGCGAACCTCGCCGTCAACCAGACGCTGGTCCGCTCGATCAACACGACGGTCGTCGCGCTGCTGCCGATCGCGGCGGTCCTCGTCGTCGGCTTCACGCTGCTCGGCCCCGGCACCCTGCTCGACCTGTCGCTCGCCCTCTTCATCGGCATCGGCGTCGGGGCGTACTCCTCGATCTTCATCGCGACGCCCCTGCTCGTCGACCTGCGGCGCAACGAGCCGGCCATCCGCCAGCTCGACAAGTACGTCGCACGCCACGGCGCCAGGACCGGTGCTGCCGAGGCGCCCGAGAGCGCGGACGCCACGGGCGAGCCCGTGTCCGTCGGCTCCGACTCCACCGGGGCTGCGGCGCCGGCCGGTCTGCCCGACGGTGCCCCGAGGCCGGTGCACAAGTACGCCCAGGCCGCCGGGCCGCGCAACCAGCCCAAGCGCGCCCCCAAGTCCCGCCGCTGACACGGGGTGGCCCGCCGGGCGCGGGCCACCCCTGTGCGCATCTCAGCTCCCCACCCCCAGCAGGCGACGGCGTGAGCCCGACCAGTGACCTCGTGGCAGCGAGGGTCCGTGACGTGCCCGACTTCCCGAAGCCGGGCATCGTCTTCAAGGACATCGCACCACTGCTGTCCGACGGCGAGGCCTTCCGCTCGCTCGTCGACGACATCGCCCGGCGCTACGGCGGTCAGGTCGACGTCGTCGCGGGCATCGAGGCGCGCGGCTTCATCTTCGGGGCGCCGGTGGCCCTCGCCCTGGGGGTCGGCTTCGTGCCGATCCGCAAGGCCGGCAAGCTCCCCGGCGACACCATCGCCTCGGCCTACTCCCTCGAGTACGGCACGGCCGAGGTCGAGGTGCAGGCCGACGCGTTCACCTCGGGCGCCCGGGTGCTGCTCATCGACGACGTGCTCGCGACCGGCGGCACGGCGGCTGCGGCCTGTGAGCTCATCGAGCGCGGCGGGGCCCGGGTGGGCGCCGTCGAGTTCGTCATCGAGCTGGGCTTCCTCGACGGCCGCGACCGTCTCGGGGACCGGCCCGTCAACGCCATCCTCACGGTGTGACCTCGGCCAGACCGCCTAGACTCTGTTCATGAGCGAGGACGTCCGCAGCGAGCTGTCCACCCCGTCGCGGGTGCGCGCCCGCTTCGCGCGCTTCGGGGCCGCGCGCCCTGCGGGCAACCCCGTCCTCGAGCCGCTCATGACGGCGGTCCGCCAGAACCACCCCAAGGCCGACCTCTCGGTCATCGAGCGGGCGTATGCCGTCGCCGAGCACGCGCACGACGGTCAGATGCGCAAGAGCGGCGACGCGTACATCACGCACCCGCTCGCTGTGACGACGATCCTCGCCGAGCTCGGCATGACGCCCCCGACACTGGCTGCGGCGCTGCTGCACGACACCGTCGAGGACACGGCATACGGCCTCGACGAGCTGCGTCGCGACTTCGGCGACGAGATCGCGATGCTCGTCGACGGCGTCACCAAGCTCGACAAGGTCACCTACGGCGAGGCCGCGCAGGCCGAGACCGTGCGCAAGATGGTCATCGCCATGGCGCGCGACATCCGGGTGCTCGTCATCAAGCTCGCCGACCGGCTGCACAACGCCCGCACGTGGCGCTACGTCAGCCCCGAGTCGGCCAAGCGCAAGGCCAACGAGACGCTCGAGATCTATGCGCCGCTGGCCCACCGCCTCGGCATGAACACCATCAAGTGGGAGCTCGAGGACCTCTCGTTCGCGACGCTCTACCCGAAGGTCTACGACGAGATCGTGCGTCTCGTCGCCGAGCGTGCGCCCGCCCGTGAGGAGTACCTCGCCGGGGTGCGCAGCCAGGTCACCGAGGACTTGACGGCCGCGAAGATCAAGGCAGTCGTCACGGGCCGGCCGAAGCACTACTACAGCGTGTACCAGAAGATGATCGTCCGCGGCCGTGACTTCGAGGAGATCTACGACCTCGTCGCCGTGCGCGTGCTCGTCGACACGGTGCGCGACTGCTACGCGGCGCTGGGCGCCCTTCACTCGCGGTGGAACCCGGTGCCCGGCCGGTTCAAGGACTACATCGCGATGCCGAAGTTCAACATGTACCAGTCGCTGCACACGACGGTCATCGGCCCGCAGGGCAAGCCGGTCGAGATCCAGATCCGCACGCACACGATGCACCGCCGCGCCGAGTACGGCGTCGCGGCCCACTGGAAGTACAAGGACCAGGCGAGCGGTGGCGGTCCCGCGCGCCCCGGCGAGATCACTCCGCAGAACGACATGGCCTGGCTGCGCCAGCTGCTCGACTGGCAGCGCGAGACCGAGGACCCGGGCGAGTTCC
>CBHRRQ010000003.1:0-40678 GCA_966081555.1 uncultured Terrabacter sp. | reverse complement strand
ACGGGTGCTGGTCGCTCGTGTGGTTCATGACGAGGTCGGTGACGATGCGGATGCCGCGCGCGTGCGCCTGCGACACGAGCTCGGTGAACTCGGGCAGCGTGCCGAACTCGGGCAGCACCGCCTTGTAGTCGGAGATGTCGTAGCCGCCGTCGCGCAGCGGGGAGGCGTAGAACGGCGGCAGCCACAGGCAGTCGACCCCCAGCCACTGGAGGTAGTCGAGCCGCTGGATCAGGCCGGTGAAGTCACCGGCCCCCACCCCCTTGCTGTCGGCGAAGGCCCGCACCAGCACCTCGTAGAAGACCGCCTTCTTGAACCACTGCGGGTCGTGCTTCAGCCCCGGCTGGGAGAGGTTGAGTCCCTGCATGTGGTCAATGGCTCCTCACGTGGATGATGTGTACGGGCTCGGAGTCGGGACCCAGTCGGACGAAGTTGTCCTGACGCCACTCCCACGTCTGGTTGGTGATGTGGTCGTGCGCGTCGAAGGTCGACCACGAGGCCATACCCAGCGCATCCATGTCGAGGTGCACCCACGTCTCACGGGTCGCGTGCGGGTCGAGGTTCGCGACGACGAGCACGGTGTCGCGCTCGCCCGTGGCGTGGTCGATGATGCGCGACTTGCTGAAGACGAGCACGTTCTCGTCGTCGGCGGAGTGGAAGCGAAGGTTGCGCAGCCACCGCAGCGCAGGGTGCCAGCCGCGAATGTCGTTGAGGCGCTTGAGGTACCACGCCAACGAGCGGCTCTCGAGCGGGCCGCCGGGCTCGTAGAGGTACCACTGGCGGTCCTTGTACTCGTACTTCTCGTTGTCGATCTGCTCCTCGGCCCCGGGCCGGGCCACGTGCTCCATCAGCTCGTAGCCGGCGTAGATGCCGTAAGTGGGCACCATCGTCGCCGCGACCGCGGCGCGCAGCTTCCAGGCCGTCGGTCCGCCGTACTGCATGTAGGGCGTGAGGATGTCGTGCGTCGTCGGCCAGAACGACGGGCGCATGTATGCCGACCCGCTGGACTCGCCGGCCAGCTCGCGGCCGTACTCCTCGAGCTCCCAGCGCTCGTTGCGCCACGCGTAGTAGGTGTAGCTCTGCTGGAAGCCGGCCTTGGCCAGCTGGTGCATCATCGCCGGCTTGGTGAAGGCCTCGGAGAGCCAGATGGTGTCGGGGTGGTCCTTGGCGACGTCGGCGATCAGCCACTGCCAGAAGGCGACCGGCTTCGTGTGCGGGTTGTCGACGCGGAAGATGCGGACGCCGTGGTCGAGCCACACCTGGATGACGCGACGCACCTCGGCGTAGGCGTCGGCCGGGTCGTTGTCGAAGTTGAGGGGATAGATGTCCTGGTACTTCTTGGGCGGGTTCTCGGCGTAGGCGATGGTGCCGTCGGCGCGGGTCGTGAACAGGTGCGGGTGCGTCTGCACCCACGGGTGGTCGGGGGAGGCCTGCAGCGCGATGTCGAGCGCGACCTCCATGCCGAGACGCTGCGCCTCGGCGACGAACGCGTCGAAGTCCTCGAACGTGCCGAGGTCGGGGTGGATCGCGTCGTGCCCGCCGTCGGGCGAGCCGATGGCGTAGGGCGAACCGGGGTCACCCGGCTCGGCGGTCAGCGTGTTGTTGCGTCCCTTGCGCGCCGTCGTGCCGATGGGGTGGATCGGCGTCAGGTAGACGACGTCGAAGCCCATGTCGGCGATGGCAGGCAGCCGCTTGGCGGCCGAGCGGAAGGTGCCGGAGACCCACTCACCGGTCTTCTCGTCGCGGTGGGCGCCCTCGGACCTGGGGAAGATCTCGTACCAGGCGCCGTAGAGGGCACGCTCGCGCTCGACGAGGAGCGAGTAGTCGGGGGACGGCGAGACGAACTCGCGCAGCGGCACGAGCGCGTGCAGACCGGTGATCTCGGGCGAGGTCGCGGCGCCGAACCGGTGGGCCGCGGGAGCGCGGGTGTCGCCGAGCGCGACGATGCCCTTCTCGATCTCGGAGGCGTCGACGCCGAGACCGCGGACGGCGGCTGCGAAACGCTCGAGCACGCGTACGCCCTCGGCGCACATGAGGTCCTCGTCGACGCCGGCGGCGATCTTGATGCCGGCGTCGTGCACCCACGTCGCGTACGGGTCGGACCAGCCCTCGACGCGGTAGCTCCACCAGCCCTCGCGGTCGGCGACGACGGACGTGGACCACTCGGACAGGCCGGGGTTGTCGCTGTGCATCGCGAAGTAGTGCTCGCCGCCGTCGGGGTCGGTGAGCACGGCCGTCGCGTTGACGGCGTCGTGCCCCTCACGGAAGACCTTGGCCCGCACGGTGAACTCCTCGGCCACGACCGACTTGGCGGGGCGCGTGCCGCCGTCGACGAGCGGGCGCACGTCGCTCACCGGGATGCGGCCGATCGGCAGGGCGCCGCCCGGCATGCCCTCGACGGTCGGGGCGGCGCTCACCGGGTGCTCGGGGGCGAGGTGGACGGCCCCCGCCTCCGTGTCGTCGACGAAGGCCTCGTCGGCGGTCGGCGTGGCGTCGACGCGGGCGGAGGGTTCGGCGGCCGCGGGTTCGGGCGGGCCGGCCGGTGTCGCTGGTGTCGCGGGTGTCGCTGGTGTCGGTGAGGCCGCGGGTGCCGCGGGAGCGGCGGCGCTGCGGACGGGGGTTGGCTTGCTGGAACGGGACTTCTTCGCTGAGCCAGTCACGTGTTCGACCGTATCGAAGTTGGGGCGTCAGGCCCATGAGGTGGCGCGCGTCGTTCCAACCGGTGAAACTCGGCTGCAAGTGTTGCAAGAACACGACATGGCGCCCCCTATGCTGTCCCCTTGTGAAGGCCATCCGTCGCTTCAGCGTCCGCACCGTCCTGCCGAGCCGCATCGAAGGTCTCGGCGTCCTCGCGAGCAACCTCCGCTGGTCCTGGCACCCGCCGACCCGCGACCTGTTCGAGAGCATCAGTCCGCGCAAGTGGGCCGACGCGGGCGAGGACCCTGTCAAGCTCCTCTCCCGGCTGTCGGCCGACGAGCTGGCCGCGCTCGCCGCCGACGACGAGTTCGTCAGCAGCGTCGTGGCGGCCAACGAGGACCTCCACCACTACCTCACCGACGAGCGCTGGTACCAGTCGTGGAGTCGCGAGCAGGAGGCCGCCGGCAAGGCCGCGCCGGCCGCCATCGCGTACTTCAGCCCCGAGTTCGGCATCACCGCGGTGCTGCCGCAGTACTCCGGCGGCCTGGGCATCCTCGCGGGCGACCACCTGAAGTCGGCCTCCGACCTCGGCGTGCCGATCGTCGGCGTGGGCCTCTTCTACAAGACCGGCTACTTCAAGCAGTCGCTCAACCGTGACGGCTGGCAGGTCGAGACCTACCCGGTGCTCGACCCCGACGGCCTGCCCCTGTCGCTGCTGCGCGAGGAGGACGGCACGCCGGCCGTCGTCACCATCGACCTGCCCGCCGGGCGTGTGCTCAACGCGCACGTCTGGAAGGCGCAGGTCGGGCGGGTCCCCCTGCTGCTGCTCGACTCCGACGTGCCGGGCAACGACGAGCAGACCCGCAAGGTCACCGAGTCGCTCTACGGCGGCGGCGGCGACACCCGCCTCGAGCAGGAGCTGCTGCTCGGCATCGGCGGCGTGCGCGCGCTGCGCCTCTGGTCGCGTCTCTCGGGCGCGCCGACGCCGGAGGTCTACCACACCAACGAGGGCCACGCCGGCTTCCTCGGCGTCGAGCGCATCACCGAGCTGGTGCGCGACCACGGCCTGACCTTCGACGAGGCCCTCGAGGCCGTGCGTGCGGCGACGGTGTTCACGACCCACACGCCCGTGCCCGCCGGCATCGACCGCTTCGACGCGGCCAAGATCAACCTCTTCTTCGGCGGCGCCAACGCCATCGAGGGCGTGCCCGTCGAGCGCCTGCTCGCGCTGGGGGCCGAGGACTACGAGGGCGGCCAGCCCGGCATCTTCAACATGGCCGTCATGGGCCTGCGCCTCGCGCAGCGCGCCAACGGCGTCTCCCAGCTGCACGGCGTCGTCAGCCGCGGCATGTTCGACGGGCTGTGGCCGGGCTTCGACGACGTCGAGGTGCCGATCAGCAGCATCACCAACGGAGTCCACGCCCCGACGTGGGTCGACCGGGCCGTCTACGACGTCGCCCGCAAGCACCTCGGCACGGCCGACATCGCCGGCACCGACGCGTGGGACCGCATCGACGAGGTGCCCGCCGACGCCGTCTGGTCGACGAAGCGCGAGATGCGCGAGAAGCTCGTCACCGACGCCCGTCGTCGCGTGCGCTCCTCGTGGCAGAAGCGCGGCGCCACCGACGCCGAGCTCGGCTGGGTCGACGACGTGCTCGACCCCGACGTGCTGACGATCGGCTTCGCCCGCCGCGTGCCCACCTACAAGCGCCTCACGCTCATGCTGCGCGACCCGGCCCGCCTCAAGGCCCTGCTGCTGCACCCCGAGCGGCCCGTCCAGCTCGTCATCGCCGGCAAGTCGCACCCGGCCGACGAGACCGGCAAGCGCCTCATCCAGGAGATGGTCCGCTTCGCCGACGACCCCGAGGTGCGCCACCGCATCGTCTTCCTGCCGAACTACGACATCGCGATGGCCCAGCACCTCTACCCGGGCTGCGACGTCTGGCTCAACAACCCGCTGCGCCCGTTCGAGGCCTGCGGCACCTCCGGCATGAAGGCGGCCCTCAACGGCGGCCTCAACCTCTCGATCCTCGACGGCTGGTGGGACGAGTGGTTCGACGGCCGCAACGGCTGGGCCATCCCGACCGCCGACGGCGTCGAGGACCCCGAGCGCCGTGACGACATCGAGGCCGCCGCCCTCTACGACCTCATCGAGAACGACGTCGCCGCGAAGTTCTACGACCGCGACGCCGCCGGCCTGCCGCAGGGCTGGATCGCGATGATGACCCACACCCTCAAGACCCTCGGCCCGAAGGTGCTCGCCAGCCGCATGGTGCAGGACTACACGGGTCAGCTCTACAGCCCTGCCGCGGGAGCCGGCCGGTCGGTCGTCGCCTCGGAGTTCGCCGGCGCCAAGGACCTCGCCGCGTTCAAGGCGAAGATCCGCGCCTCGTGGCCGAAGGTCAAGGTCGAGCACGTCGAGCCCTCGGGGCTGTCGGACTCGCCGCAGATCGGCGACGTCCTCGACCTGCGGGCGTACGTCTCGCTCGACGGTCTGACGCCCGACGACGTCGACGTCCAGCTCGTGCACGGCCACGTCAACGACGTCGACGAGCTGTGGGGCATGGAGGTCGCGCCCCTCCAGCTCGTCGAGTCCTACGAGGACGGCCGTCACCAGTTCGCCGGGTCGCAGCCGCTGCGCCGCACCGGGTCGTTCGGCTACAGCGTGCGCGTCGTCCCGAAGCACCCGGCGCTGGCCAGCGCCGCCGAGCTGGGGCTCGCGCGCAACGCCTGACGCGTCCGACGCACGTCGCGGAGCCCGGGTCCCGTGTGGGCCCGGGCTCCTCGCGTATGCCGTGCCGTGCCGCGCGGTCAGTCGGGCGGGACGGAGCACCAGACGCGCATCGAGGCGGCGTCCATCGTGACGACGGTGCGCGACAGCACCGGATCGCCCGATGGGGCCGGGCGCTCGTCGGAGCTGTCCCAGAGCAGCTGGTATGCCGTCACGCCGGGGCCGTCGGGCAGGGTGACCTCGGTCTTGCGCGCCGACCCGTTGACGACGACGAGCACCGACTGCTGCGAGAACCACGCGCCGTTGTAGAGGGCCTGGAGCACGTCGACGGCCGGGCCGTCCCAGCGGTGCCCCATGAGCTCGCCGTCGCCGGCGAACCACGCCAGGTCGGTCGACCCGCCCTCGTGGATCGGCCTGCCGGAGAAGAACTCTCGCTGCCGCAGCACCGGGTGGTCGCGTCGCAGCCGCACGAGGTGACGGGTCGTCTCGAGCAGGTCGTGCTGCCACGGCTCGAGGTCCCACCGCATCCAGCTGATCTCGTTGTCCTGGGAGTACGGGTTGTTGTTGCCGCGCTGACTGCGGCCGACCTCGTCGCCGGCGTTGAGCATGGGGACGCCGGTCGAGAGCAGCAGCGTGCCGAGGAGGTTGCGCATGGAGCGGCGGCGCGCCGACACGATGTCGGGGTCGTCGGTGCGGCCCTCGACGCCGTGGTTCCACGACCGGTTGTCGTTCGAGCCGTCGGTGCCGCCGTGGCCGTTGGCGCCGTTGTGCTTCATGTCGTACGCCGTGAGGTCGGCGAGGGTGAAGCCGTCGTGGGCGGTGATGAAGTTGACCGACGCGATGGTGCCGCGGTCGTGGCTGTCGAAGAGGTCCTGCGAGCCGGCGAGCCGGGTGGCGAGCTCGCGCACGCCGTGGCCCATGCCGCCAGAGGCCGAGGCGGCGAGGTCGCGCAGCCAGAACGTGCGAGCGGTGTCGCGGTAGCGGTCGTTCCACTCGGAGAAGGGCGGCGGGAACTGCCCGGTGCGCCAGCCGTGGATGCCGAGGTCCCAGGGCTCCGCGACGAGCTTCGCGCGGGACAGCACCGGGTCGGTGCGCAGGGCGACGAGGAAGGGGTGGTCGCGGTCGTAGCCGTCATCCTTGCCGCGGCCGAGGGCGACGGCGAGGTCGAAGCGGAAGCCGTCGACGTGGCACTCCTGCACCCAGTAGCGCAGGGAGTCGAGCACCATGCGGGCCACGACCGGGTGGGTGAGGTCGAGGGTGTTGCCGCAGCCGGTGACGTCGATGTCGCGGCCCCGCGCGTCGACGCGGTAGTAGGCGCGCTGGTCGAGGCCGCGCCACGACAGCATCATGCCGTCACGGGAGTTCTCGGCGGTGTGGTTGTAGACGACGTCGAGCAGCACCTCGATGCCGGCCGCGTGCAGCGCCTTGACCATGCCCTTGAACTCGTCGAGCACGCCCTGCGGGTCGGTCGCGGCGGCGTAGGGGGCGTGCGGCGCGAAGAAGCCCAGGGTGTTGTAGCCCCAGTGGTTGGTCAGGCCGCGCAGCACGAGGTCGGGCTCGTGGGTGAACGTGTGCACGGGCAGCAGCTCGACCGCCGTGACACCCAGGCCCAGCAGGTGGTCGACGAACGCCGGGTGGGCGAGGCCGGCATACGTGCCCCGGAGCTCCTCGGGCACGTCGGGGTGCAGCTTCGTGGCGTTCTTGACGTGCACTTCGTAGATGAGCGACTCGGTCAACGACCTGCGCGGGAAATCGTCCGCGTCCCAGTCGAACTCGTCGTCGACGATGACGCAGCGTGGGACGTGGGGCGCCGAGTCGCGGTCGTCGCGCACCCAGAGGTCGCCCCGCAGGTCGGGACCGACCCGGTGGCCGTAGACGGCGGGGTCGAGGCCGACCTCCCCCTCGATGGCGCGGGCGTAGGGGTCGAGGAGCAGCTTGGCGGGGTTGTGCAGCAGCGACCGGTCGGGGTCCCACTCGCCGTCGACGCGGAAGGCGTAGCGCTGTCCTGCGCCCACCCCTTCCACCGTGTCGAACCACGTGCCGTGGGCGCGGTGCCGCAGCGGAACCCGGCGCTCGGTCGTCGACCCGTCGGGGAGCTCGTCGAAGAGGCACACCTCCACCGAGCGGGCGTGGCCGGCGTAGACGGAGAACTGCGCGCCGCCGTCGGTGAGCCGGGCGCCGAGCTCCGGTGGGAGGTCGGGCGTCGCGGGAGGGGACGGGCACATGCATCCGAGCGTAGGGGGCCGGGGAGGGTGGCGGACCCGACGCCCCGCCGGTCGGGACGGCCGACCGGGGGCCGGGCCGGATCGACCTCGCCGCGCGCTCTCGTTACGGTTGGCGCATGACCGATCCGACTTCGCTGCCCAACTTCATGCCGAGCGCACCCGACGCCGGGCCCGACCACGCTCCCGCCAGCGACACCCCGGTGCGCGACCGCATCCTCGAGGTGCTGAAGGGCCTCGGCATCGACGCGTCCATCGACGGCGACGGCGACCTCGAGTTCGCCATCGTCGACGACGAGGGCGCCAGCACGACCCTCTTCGCCCGCGTGGCCGAGGGCGACCTCGCCCTCGTGCGCTTCTTCGGTCAGTGGCAGCTCGCCGAGCCCGTCTCGCCCGACCGCAACGAGCGCATCGCCCGCTGCAACGACCTCACCATGCAGCTCAACATCGTCAAGCTCTCGCTCGTGCAGGAGAGCCTCGTCGTCTCGGCCGAGCACGTCATCACGCCGAACGCCGACCTCGAGATCCTCGTGCCGCTGTCGGTGAACCACATCCTCCAGAGCGTCGGCTTCTTCTTCCAGTCCTGGCTGCCCGTCGACGACGCGCCCGCCGGCCCGACCGCCTGATGGGCGAGTTCGTCCGGCTCGAGGTCGAGGACGGCATCGGCACGATCCGTCTCGACCGGCCGAAGATGAACGCGCTCAACGTCCAGGTCCAGGAGGAGATCCGCGAGGCCGCCGCCGAGGCGACGGCCCGCACCGACGTCAAGGCCGTCATCGTCTACGGCGGCGAGCGCGTCTTCGCGGCCGGCGCCGACATCAAGGAGATGCAGACGATGTCGTACACCGACATGGTCGAGCGCTCCGCGCCGCTCATGAGCTCGATCACGTCGGTGGCGCGCATCCCCAAGCCGGTCATCGCGGCCATCACCGGCTACGCCCTCGGCGGCGGCTGCGAGCTCGCCCTCGCGTGCGACTTCCGGGTCGTCGCCGACGACGCGAAGCTGGGCCAGCCGGAGATCCTGCTCGGGATCATCCCCGGCGCCGGCGGCACGCAGCGTCTCTCGCGTCTCGTCGGCGCCTCCCGCGCCAAGGAGATCATCTTCAGCGGCCGTTTCGTCGACGCCCAGGAGGCCCTGTCGATCGGCCTCGCCGACAGGGTCGTCCCGGCTGCCGACGTCTACACCGCCGCCCGCGAGTGGGCCGGCTCGTTCGTGGGTGCCGCGTCGTATGCCGTCCGCGCCGCGAAGGAGGCCATCGACCGTGGTCTCGAGGTCGACCTCGAGAGCGGTCTCGAGATCGAGCGGATGCTCTTCGCCTCGCTCTTCGCCACGAAGGACCGGGAGATCGGGATGAGCTCGTTCGTCGAGCACGGCCCGGGCAAGGCGCAGTTCGAGGGTCGATGACACCACCGCTGGACGTCCTCGTGTTCTACTCGCCCGTCGAGTCGACCGAGGACGTCCTGGCGGCGGTGCACGCCGCGGGCGCGGGCGCGCTCGGCGACTACCGCGAGTGTGCGTTCGTGACCCGGGGGACGGGGCAGTTCCGCCCCATCTCCGGCGCCCACCCGGCGATCGGCACGGTGGGTGACCTCGAGCGGCTCCCCGAGGACCGGGTCGAGGTCGTGCTCGAGCGGTCGCTGCGTGGGGCGGTGGTGGCTGCCCTGCGCGCCGCGCACCCCTACGAGGAGCCCGCCTTCCACGTCATCGAGACGGCGGCCGTCGACCCCGCCTGACGGCATACGCGAGCCGTCGTTTGCGCCACGTGGTACAGCCCACTGGTGGTGAGCGTCACGCCTCCGGCGTGCTCGGTGAGCGGGCGCTCAGTGAGAGGATGGCTGGCAGTGCCGGAGCTACCTCCGGCAGCTCCATGAGCACCACCATCCGCAAACGGAAGAGGACGTTCACCCATGAACATCGTCGTCTGTGTCAAGTACGTGCCGGACGCCCAGGCCGAGCGCACGTTCAACGCATCTGACAACACGACCGACCGCGAGAACGTCGACGGCCTGCTGTCCGAGCTCGACGAGTACGCGGTCGAGGAGGCCCTGAAGATCGTCGAGGCCGGCGAGGGCGAGGTGACGGTCCTGACCGTCGGGCCCGACCAGGCCGCCGACGCCATCAAGAAGGCCCTGCAGATGGGCGCCGACAAGGGTGTCCACGTCAACGACGCCGCGATCCACGGCTCCGACGCCGTCGCGACCTCGCTCGTGCTCGCCGAGGCGATCAAGAAGCTCGGTGACGTCGACCTCGTCATCACCGGCATGGCCAGCACCGACGGCACCATGGGTGTCGTCCCGACGATGCTCGCCGAGCGGCTGGGCCTGCCGGCCGTCACGTTCGCGTCCGAGCTGACCGTCGACGGCGGCAACGCCACGATCCGCCGCGACGGCGACGCCTCCACGCAGACGATCACGGCCACGCTGCCGGCGCTCGTGTCGGTCACCGACCAGATCAACGAGCCGCGCTACCCCTCGTTCAAGGGGATCATGGCGGCGAAGAAGAAGCCCGTCGAGACGTGGGCGCTGACCGACCTCGGTGTCGACGCGGCGCAGGTCGGCCTCGACGCCGCGTGGACGAAGGTGTCGTCGTTCGACGCCCGCCCGCCGCGCACGCAGGGCGAGATCGTCACCGACGAGGGTGACGGCGGCAGCAAGCTCGCCGCGTTCCTGTCCGAGCGCAAGTTCGTCTGACCGCTCTCTCGTCCCGAACTTCCCAGCCAGCAAAGGAGATCCACACCATGGCTGAAGTACTCGTGCTCGTCGACCACGTCGACGGCAAGGTCCGCAAGACCACCGCCGAGCTGCTGACGATCGCCCGCCGCCTCGGTGAGCCCTCCGCCGTCTTCGTCGGCTCCGGCTTCGACACCGCGAAGGAGTCCCTCGCCCGCTTCGGCGCCGAGAAGGTCTACCGCGTCGAGTCGCCCGAGGTGCTCGAGCACCTCGTCGTCCCCCAGGCCGAGCTGCTCGCGCAGCTCGTCGCGGAGAAGACCCCGGCCGCCGTGCTCGTGCCGGCCTCGCCGGAAGGCAAGGAGATCGCCGCCCGCCTCGCCGTCAAGACCGAGTCGGGCCTGATCACCGACGCCGTCGACGTGCAGGCCTCTGGTGACGGCAGCGGTGGCATCGCGACGACCCAGTCGGTCTTCGCCGGCTCGTACACGGTGGCCGCCACGGTCACCAAGGGCACGCCCATCGTCGCGGTGAAGCCGAACTCGGCCACGCCCGAGGAGGCTGCCGGGGCGGCTGCCGACGAGGTCGTCGACTTCACCCCGTCCGACGCCGCCAAGGGCGCCCGCATCACCGAGTCCAAGCCGAAGCAGGCCACCGGACGTCCCGAGCTGACCGAGGCCGCGATCGTCGTCTCCGGCGGCCGCGGCACCGGCGGTGACTTCTCCAAGGTCGAGGACTTCGCCGACAGCCTCGGCGCCGCGGTCGGTGCGAGCCGTGCGGCCGTCGACGCCGGGTGGTACCCGCACACCAGCCAGGTCGGCCAGACCGGCAAGCAGGTCAGCCCGCAGCTCTACGTCGCGTGCGGCATCTCCGGTGCCATCCAGCACCGGGCCGGCATGCAGACCTCGAAGACGATCGTGGCCGTCAACAAGGACAACGAGGCCCCGATCTTCGAGCTCGTCGACTTCGGCGTCGTGGGCGACCTCTTCAACGTGCTGCCCCAGGCCACCGAGGCCATCAAGGCCGCCAAGGACTGACCCTTCCTCAGCCACAGTGCCCACTCGACCGAAAGGTCGAGTGGGCACTCTGCTGTGGTCAGGCGGCCTCTGGGTCGAGGTCGACCCGGGCGAGGCGCGCCCAGCTCTCGAGGCGCTCACGGTTCAGGGCGTATGCCGCCCTCCCGGTGCCGAGCGTCCACCACGCGCCACGCAGGGCCTCCGACGGCAGCCGCACCGGCCGTCCGTCGCCGCGGCTCCACTCGAGGCGCCCGCCTGACGACACGCGGCGCACGTCGGTGCGCCGCACCGTGGTCGACGCGAGTGTGTTGTGCACCCGCAGGCTCGTCGGGCCGAGGTCGATCCGGGCCGACCACGCGCGCCAGCCGAGGGCGACCGCGAGAGCCAGGCAGACGGCATACGCGACGGTGGCCGGGATGCCGGGCAGCAGGCGCAGCACCAGGCGCGCGACGAAGAAGCCGACGACGGGGCAGGCCAGCGCCGACACGGCGCGGTGGCCGGCCGGGGCGCGCAGCCGGCTGCCCCCGGTGCCACCACTGTCCAGGTGCGCGTCACCCATGGGGCCGATCCTAGATCGATCGGCCCCACGGGTGACGTCTCTCGGGTCGGACGCGCGTCGGACGCGGGTCCGACGCGCGTCCGACTCGGCGTTCGACCCGGCGTCCGACCCGAGCGGTCAGCGGACGGCTGCGGCGGCGGCCACGACGTCGACGAGGCCGTGGCCCTTGTCGAACGACGTCGTGCCGTTGCCGGAGGGGTCGGCCACGTAGGCCGCGCCGTCGGCGTACTTGTAGGCCGTCGACGTGATCGCGGCCTCGACCTGGGCCGGCGTCGCGTTCGGGTTGGCCTGGAAGAGCTGCGCGACGATGCCCGAGATGTGCGGCGTCGCCATCGACGTGCCGCTGATCGTGTTGTAGTCGCCGCCCTCGCGCGGGTCGCCGCCGGTCGAGCAGATCGGCAGGTAGACGCGGCAGGACGACGTGATGTCCTCACCCGGCGCCGAGATGTCGGGGTAGCTGCTGAACTGGCCCTGCTTGCCGCGCGAGCTGAAGTCGCTCACGGTGCCGTTGCGCGTGCCGGTGTTCTGGTCGAAGAACGAGGCGACCGAGATGATGCCGCCGGTGGGGTCCTGCCCGGGCGGGTTGGACAGGTTGGCCGACCCGTCGCCGCCGTCGTTGCCGTTGGCCCAGACCGTGACGACGCCCTCCTTGACGAGCGCGCGCTGCAGCTTGACCGTGGCGGAGTTCGGGTCGAACTCGCCGCCGCCCGAGGGGCCGTACGAGTTGCTCGTCACCTTGATGGGCGGGCAGGTGCTGGCCGGCACACCGGCGCCGCACGGGGCGGCGTGGTTCTCGAGCACCCAGTTGAGGGCCGAGTCGGCGCCGACGATGAGCAGGACGGCGCCCGTGCCGAGGCTGACGATGCTCGCGCCGGGGGCGGCGCCGTGCATCTTCGTGCCGTCGGAGAGCGTCACGTCGCGGCCGGCGACGATGCCCGAGACGTGCATCCCGTGGCCGCCCGCGGCGAGCAGGTCGGTGTCGAGGGTGCCGGCGTCGACGGGCTGGCAGGGGAGCACCTCGAGGGGGTCGCACACCATCTTGAGGTTCCTGACGACGGCCGACGTGCCGTCGGCGTTCTTGAGGAACGGGTGCGTGGGGTCGACACCCGAGTCGATGACGGCCACGCTGACGCCCGAGCCGTCGAGGGCCTTGCCGTTGGCGCCGGTCAGGGTCGCGCGTGCCTCGGAGCCGCGGGTCGCCGTGTTGGACGTCGAGAGGAAGAGGTCGATGGGCTGGTTGCCCTCGACGTAGATGACCCCTGACTGCGAGCGCACGGCGTCGATCTGGAGCGGCAGGCCGGCGGCGACGACGACGCCGATCTTGTCGAAGGTCTCGCGCACGACGAGCCCGGACGCGGTGGCAGCCTTGCGGGCGATGGCCACGTCGGCGGCGTGGACCATGACGGTCGTGGGGGTGGCGGCCGACAGCGTCGACCAGTTGGCGGCCAGCCACGGCGAGAGCGGGGCCTTCGCCGACGCGGAACCGAGCAAGCCGCCGACGGCTGCGGCGGGCCCGGACTGCGGGGCGGGCGACGCGGCGGCGACGGTGGCCGAGGTCAGCGCGGCGGCCGCGGTGATGGTGACCGCTCCCAGACGGAGACGGCGGGACGGGGTGGAGCGCATGAGCTGCCTCTCTGCAGGGCCGTCCTGCTGCAGTGGAGGACGGCGACGTGCAGGGCCAACGAGGCGCGGACGGCCGGGGTTACGCCCCGGTAGCGGCCGTGACGGCCGGACGGGGCACGCTCGGGGCCGTCCTAGAATCGGTGGGTGACTGCGTACCTCGACCATGCGGCGACCACGCCGATGCTGCCCGCCGCCATCTCGGCGATGACCCGGCAGCTCGGCATCGTGGGCAACGCGTCGTCGTTGCACCGCACGGGCCGCGCGGCCCGGCGTGCCGTCGAGGAGTCGCGCGAGAAGATCGCTCGCTGCCTGGGGGCGCGCCCCGGGGTGGTGGACTTCCCGGCCGGGGGCCCCGTGTCCGACAACCTCGCTTTCATGGGCACCCACTGGGCCCGCCGCGACCGCGACCCGGGTCGCGTGCGCCTGCTCGTGGGCGTCACGGAGCACCACGCGGTGCTCGACTGCGTCGACTTCCTCGTCGCCCACGAGGGGGCCAAGGTCACGTGGCTCGAGTGCACGCCAGAGGGCGTCGTCGAGCCCTCCACCGTGCGTGCGGCCATCGAGGCCGATCCCGCCTCCGTGGCGCTCGTGTCGGTGATGTGGGCCAACAACGAGGTCGGCACGGTCCAGGACGTCCGCGCCATCGCCGAGGTCGCTCACGAGTACGACATCCCGTTCCACACCGACGCCGTCCAGGCGGCGGGTCACCTGCCCGTCGACTTCGCCGCCAGCGGCGCCGACCTCATGTCGGTGACCGCGCACAAGCTCGGCGGTCCCATCGGGGTGGGCGCGCTCGTGGTCCGGCGCGACGTGGTGCTCGTCCCGCTCAGCCACGGCGGCGGCCAGGAGCGCCAGGTCCGCTCCGGCACGCTCGACACCCCGGCCATCGTCGGCTTCGCCACGGCGCTCGTCGAGGCGACTGCCGCCGTCGAGCACGAGTCGTCGAGGCTCGTGGCCCTGCGCGATGACCTGGTGCAGCGGGCGATGGCGCTGTCGCCCGACATCCGGGTCACCGGCGCCTGGGCCGCAGGCGATGGCACGACCCGCCTGCCCGGCAACGCGCACCTGCTCGTGCCGGGCTGCGACGGCGACTCCCTCCTCTACCTGCTCGACGCGGCGGGCGTGTCGTGCTCGACGGGCTCGGCGTGCCAGGCGGGCGTGCCGCAGCCGAGTCACGTGCTGCTCGCCATGGGGGTGCCCGAGGCCGACGCCCGTGGGGCGTTGCGCGTGACCCTGGGCCACACCTCCACCCAGGCCGACGTCGACGCCTTCATCGACGCGCTGCCGGCCGCCATCGAGCGGGCCCGCCGCGCGCGGGAGGCGACCGCGTCGTGAGGGGCGTCGCCGCGATGCGCGGCGGCGTCGCCGCGGCCGTCGCCGCCGCCCGCATGCTCGATGCCGGCCACGAGGTGGTCGGCGTGCACCTCGCCCTGTCGCAGAGCGCAGCCACCCTGCGCGAGTCGGCACGCGGGTGCTGCACCATCGAGGACGCCGGCGACGCGCGGCGCGTGGCCGACGTGCTGGGCATCCCCTTCTACGTGTGGGACATGGCGGCCCGCTTCAAGCGCGACGTCGTCGACGACTTCCGCGCCGAGTACGCCGCCGGCCGCACCCCCAACCCGTGCCTGCGGTGCAACGAGAAGATCAAGTTCGCGGCCCTGCTCGACAAGGCCGTCGCCTTGGGTTTCGACGCGGTCGCCACCGGTCACTACGCCCAGGTCGTCGAGGTGCCGGGGCCTGACGGCAGCGTGCGGCGTGAGCTGCACCGGGCCGTCGACCCGGCGAAGGACCAGAGCTACGTGCTGGGCGTGCTCGACGCCGACCAGCTCGCCCGCTCCTTCTTCCCGCTCGGTGACACCACCAAGCCGCAGATCCGCCAGGAGGCGGCCGAACGCGGCTTCTACGTCGCGAACAAGCCCGACAGCCACGACATCTGCTTCATCGCCGACGGCGACACCCGCGGCTGGCTCGGGCGCGAGCTGGGGCGGGCGCCGGGCGAGATCGTCGACACCGACGGTGCCGTCGTCGGCAGCCACGACGGCGCGTTCGCCTACACCGTCGGCCAGCGACGCGGGCTCGGTCTCTCACGCCCGGCCCCCGACGGGCAGCCGCGCTACGTCGTGGAGGTGCGCCCCGACACCAACCAGGTGGTGGTGGGCACCGCCGACCTGCTCGGGGTCAACGCCCTCACCGGCGACCACGCCCGCTGGTGCGGGCCGGCCCCGGAGGGCGTCGTCGAGGTCGGCGCGCAGGTGCGGGCGCACGGTGCCGAGTACCCGGCCCGGGCGTGGGCCGACGGTGAGAACGTCGAGGTGCGGCTCGACGAGCGCATCCGCGGAGTGGCGCCGGGGCAGTCCGTCGTCCTCTACGACGGCACGCGCGTCGTGGGCTCCGCGACGATCGCCGCGTCGCGGCTCGAGCGCAGCTCCGTCGGCTGAGACCGAGGTCGTCGGGAGGCGACCGTCGACGGCCGGGTTCTTCCCTCTGGCGACCGTCGTCAGTCGAGCGTGCGGGTCCAGGTGACGGTGCGGGCTGTCGGACGGAAGCCGAGTGACCGGTAGAGGCGCTGCGGGCCGGGGTAGTCGTCGTCGCCGCGCGGGCTGACCTGTGCGACCGCGCCACCGACCTCGCCGAGGTGGGTCAGCGCGGCGAGGGTGACGGCGCGGGCCAGGCCCCGGCCGCGGTGCTCGGGCACGCAGCCGACCGGCTCCACGAGCCCGACCCCGGTGGCGTCGTCGAGCCACACGATGACCGACGCCACCATGCGGCCCTTCGCGTCGACGGCCACCCAGTCGAGGTCGTGGCGGTACGGCCACGCCGCCATCACCTGGTGGTACGCGGTCTCGTCGACCTTCGACGGCCCGAAGTCCGACCACGCCGCTGCGTGCACGGCGGCGCGCTCCCGAGCCTCGTCCGGTTCGACGTGCCGGAAGCGGTAGCCGTCCACAGGGGGCGCCGTGGGAAGGTCATGCACTGCGACGGTGTGGTGCGTGAACCACCACGCGTCGCGCTGCGGCTCGAAACCTGCGTCGGCGAGGGCCGACTCGGCCACGTCGCCCTCCATCACGAGCGCCGACTGCGTGTCAGCGTCGCTGACCTCCTCGAACCACTCCACGAGCTCCGCCGCGACGTCGGGCCGGTCCGGAGCCACCTGCAGCTCGAGCCAGTCGGGTGCCTCGGCCCAGCCGAAGCCGACGACCTGCGCGTCGTCGCTCCAGACGGCGATGGCCTCGCCGTCGTCGAGACGGGTGGGGTCGACGGGGCGGTAGTAGCGGCTCCACGCGAGCTGGCCGGGGTGGAAGCGGCTGGTGGGGGACCACAGCCGAGACGCCATCGCCTGCATCGCCCGCAGGTCGTCGGGCCCCGAGAAGTCACGACGTGCGGTCGCCATCGCGCCAGCGTAGAGGTGGCCGATGGCGTCCGTCGTGCCGGTTCCTCACCGGCAGCCGCCGCGGTCTCGCCCCTCCGTCGGCGCTGCACCGTGCTGCGCCTAGGCTGGCGCGGTGACCCTGGCAACCGGCATCGGCTCCTGGCCCGGCACCTCCGTGCGTGACGCCCTCGCGCAGGTGGGCGAGATCCTCGACGGTCACCTGCCCTACCTGCCCGAGCTGCCCGCCCGCGGGCCCGGCGCCGACATGGTGGGGCGCACGGCCGGCCTGCTCGTCGAGATGCCCGTCGACCTGCAGCCGGTCGGATGGCGGCTCGTCGACCGCCCCGGGCGCGACGCGGCTCGCACGGCAGCGTTCCTGCGCGAGGACCTCGACGAGCTCGCCGAGGCGCTCGACGGCCACGAGGGGCGGCTCAAGCTCCAGGTGGTGGGTCCGTGGACGCTCGCCGCGAACGTCTGGCTCAGCCGCGGGGAGCGGCTGGTCGTCGACGAGGGCGCGAGCCGCGACCTCGTCGAGTCGCTCGCCGAGGGGATCCGCCTCCACGTGGGCGCCGTCCGGCGGCTCGTCCCCGGCGCCCAGATCGTGCTCCAGGTCGACGAGCCGTCCCTGCCCACGGTGCTCGCCGGCCGACTGCCGACGTCGTCGGGCTTCGGCCGCCTGCCCAGCCTCGACCCGCAGGTCGCCGCTGCCGGCCTGAGGACGGTGCTCGCCGCGCACGACGGCGAGACCGTGCTGCACTGCTGCGCCGCCGACCCGCCCCTGCCGCTGCTGCGCTCGGCCGGCCCGTCGGCGCTCTCGGTCGACACCTCCCTGCTGCGCCCGCGCGGATGGGAAGGGGTCGCCGTTGCGGTCGAGGACGGCATACGGCTGCACGCGGGAGCGATCCCGACGGACGGCAGCCTCACCCGGCCGCAGGCGGTGGCCGATCGTTTCGTCGACGCGTGGCGCCGCATCGGCATGCCGCCCGCCTCGCTGGGGGACGTCGTCGTCACCCCGGCGTGCGGTCTCGCCGGCGCCGCTCCCGCGCTGGCCCGCACGATCCAGCGGGCGGCCGTCGAGACGGCTCGCGAGCTGGGCGAGCGCAGCGTCGCCTGACCGACGGCCGCCTCCTCCGCCGACTCCTCTGCCCCGCCACCGTCGCGACCCTGCTGGGCTCCGGGTGGTCCCACGCACGGCGAAGGCCGGTCACCCCCGGGGTGACCGGCCTTCGTGCTGCCGGGGGAGCGGGCTCAGAGCGCCGAGCCCGCCGTCCACTTGGACCAGCTGAGGTTCCAGTCGGCGTAGCCGTTGCCCATGGTCATCGGGCGGTCGGTGCCGACCGTCTCGACGACGTCACCGATGCGGGTCTGGCTGTAGAGCCACGCACCGTTGGCGTCGCTCATGCCGGTGCAGCCGTGGCTGACGTTGCGGTGGCCCTGGTCCTTGACCGACCACGGGGCGGTGTGGAGGAACTCACCGGAGTTCGTGACGCGCATGGCGAACTTCACGGGGGTGTCGGGGTAGTAGCCCGTGTCGCCCTTCTTGAGGCCGATGGTCTCGGCACGCATCGTGATGTTGGTGACCTTGTCCATGATCACCTTCACGCCGGAGCGGGTGATGAAGCCGGGCTGCCCGCCCGTCACGGGGATGCGGCGCGCGAGCTTGCCGTTGATCATGACGTCCATCTGGTGCGTCTGCAGGTTCACCTTCGCGATGACCGAGCGGCCGATCGTGAAGTCGGAGGTGCGGGACTGCTCGCCCCAGCGACCGCCTCCGGCGGACACGCCGTTGAGGGTCGCCTCGACGTGGACCTTGGTGCCGGGCTTCCAGTACGTCTTGGGACGCCAGTGGGCCTCCTTCGACGACAGCCAGTACCACGAGCCGGCCTGCTCGGGCGTGGAGGTGACGACCATGTGCTTCTCGAAGTTCGCCTTGTCCTTGACCGGCAGGTCGAAGCGCATGACGACCGGCATGCCGATGCCGACGGTGCCGCCGTCGCGGGGCGACACGGAGGTGTAGACCTGGTCGTCGAGCGTGAGGTTCGCGGTGCGGAACGAGCGGGTCGTCTCGTCCGTGCGGCCGTCGGAGTCCTCGGCCTCGAGGGTCAGGGTGTACGTGACGCCCGGCTCGAGCAGGTCGCCGGCCGTCCAGGTGCCGTCCTTGAGGGTGCCGTCGACGGTGACCTTGTTGCCCTTCTTGCTCACGTAGGACAGCGAGGCCTTCTTGAGGGTGCCCTTCTCGGCCGAGGCGGTGACGCGGGTGTCGACGGCGACGTCGTCGGCGTCTGCGGCCGGCGTCGTCGTGTAGGCCACCGGGTCGGTGGTCGGCGTCGGCGTGGACGAGGGCGACTCGGAGCCGTCGGGACCCGCGGAGGCCGACGAGCTGGCCGGCTTGCCGTTGTCGGCCGTGGCGGTGGCGTTGCAGGCGGTCACGCCCAGCATGGCCAGGACGGCCATCCCCGAGACTGTGGCGGTACGGATGCTCGACTTCACGCTTGATAAACCCTTCACGGACGCGGCGCGGGGCGCTCCAGGGCGGAGCGGGGTGCGGCGCGTCGATAGACCCTGCTCCAGTGTCACCGATGGCGACCTGATACTCCAAAACGTGCGGCGAGTCCAAACTCCCGCGTGTCGCGCGCCGCCCGCGGGCGTCTTCGCCTACCCACCGGTATGCCGACGGGGGCTGATACTGGGCCGTTCCCCGGGCCTTCTCGCGTGCTTCCCGGACGCGCCCGCGGCCTCAGGACGCGTCGGCGGGGCGCACCTCGCGACGCAGGATCTTGCCGGTCGGGCCCTTGGGCAGCTCGTCGAGCGTCCACAGGCGGCGAGGGTACTTGTAGGCCGCGAGACGCTCCTTGACGTAGCCCTGGACGTCATCGAGCGTCGCGCTCGAGCCGGGCCGGAAGACGACCGCGGCGCCGACCTCCTCGCCCATGAGGTCGTCGGGCACCCCGACGACCGCTGCCTCGAGCACGTCGGGGTGCGTGTAGAGCACCTCCTCGACCTCGCGGGGGTACACGTTGAGCCCGCCGCGGATGATCATGTCCTTCTTGCGGTCGACGATCGTGAAGTAGCCCTCGTCGTCGACGGTGGCGAGGTCGCCGGAGCGGAACCAGCCGTCGGGGATCGCCTCCTTCGTCGCCTCGGGGCGGTTCCAGTAGCCCTTCATGATGTTCTCGCCGCGGATCGCGATCTCGCCGATCTCGCCGGGCGGGGTGTCGTTGCCCTCGAGGTCGACGAGCTTCATCTCGCACCCGGGGATGGCGCGGCCGATCGTGCCGGGCTTGGTCGGCTTGTCGGGCATGTTGAACGAGGCGACCGGAGACGTCTCGGAGAGGCCGTAGCCCTCGAGGATCTGGCAGCCGAACTTCGCCTCGAAGGCCTTCATGACCGCCTCGGGCATGGCAGAGCCGCCGGAGGCGCAGGTGCGCAGGCTGCTCGTGTCGGCCTGGTCGGCGTTCGGGTGGTTGAGGATCGCGGCATACATGGTCGGGACGCCCTGGAAGATCGTCACGTGGTCGCGCCCGAGCACCTCGATGGCCTTGGCGGGGTCGAAGCGGGGGATGAGCGTCAGGGTCGCGCCGCGCTGCACCGACGTGTTGAGGCCGCACGTGAGGCCGAAGACGTGGAAGAGCGGCAGGCAGCCCATGATCACGTCGTCCTCGGTGATCTGCATGATGTCGGTCGCGGAACGCTCGGCGTTGCGGTGCAGGTTGAAGTGGGTGAGCTCGGCGCCCTTCGGCTTGCCGGTGGTGCCGCTCGTGTAGAGGATCACGGCCGTGTCGTCGTCGGCGCGGTCGACCGGCTCGGTGACGGGCGCGGCTGCCGTCTCGGACGCGTCGAACTGGCCGTCGGCCGGTCCCATCGGACCGCACACGACGAGGCGCGTGCCGGTCTCGGCGGCGGCCTTGCCGGCCTCCTCCGCGAAGTCGGGCCAGACGAAGCTGAAACGGGCGCCGCTGTCCTCGTAGAAGTACTGGATCTCGCCGGACTTGAGCAGCGGGTTCATCGGCACGACGACGCCGCCGGCCAGCAGCGTGCCGTAGAAGGTGACCGGGTAGGCCGGCACGTTGGGCAGGATGAGCGAGACGCGGTCGCCGGGCTCGAGCCCCGCCGCGCGCAGCTGGCCCGCGACGGCCGCTGCCGCCCGGTGCAGGGCCGACCAGCTGACCTCGGCCTGGTCGAGCTTGATCCCGACCTTGTCGGGAATGCGCCCTGCCGTGGCGACGAGGTTGGCGGCGAGGTTGGTCATCTCTGCTCCTTCGCAGGGGGTGGGGCGCTCGGGCTCGGGTTCATTGTTACTGCTGGGTCGCCCGGTGAACAGACCTTCCGCGCGACGTGCCGAGGCTCACGGCCCGGCGGCGTCGGGGGTGGCTGGCAGGATGGGCGCGTGAGCGAGACCAGCGGCCCAACGCCCGTCACCGACGACGTCCCGACCGAGGTCCACCAGGAGTGGGCCGACCTCGCCGAGCAGGCCGCGGCGGCCCAGTTCGCCTACCACGTTAAGGATTCGCCGACGATCAGCGACGGCGAGTACGACCAGATCATCCGGCGCCTCAACGAGATCGAGGAGTCGCACCCCTCGTTGCGCACGCCCGAGAGCCCGACGCAGAACGTCGGTGGCGCCTCGTTCGCGACGGGTTTCGAGACCGTCGACCACGTCGAGCGCATGCTCAGCCTCGACAACGCCTTCTCCTTCGAGGAGCTGCAGACCTGGGCCGAGCGGGTCGAGCGTGAGGTCGGAGCCGGGGCGCACTACCTCACGGAGCTGAAGATCGACGGGCTCGCCATCAACCTGCTCTACGAGAAGGGCCGCCTGGTCCGCGCGCTCACGCGCGGCGACGGTCGCACCGGCGAGGACGTCACCAACAACGTCCGCACGATCGACGGCATCCCCGAGCGGCTCTCCGGCGACGACGTGCCCGAGCTCGTCGAGATCCGCGGTGAGGTGTTCTTCCCGACCGCGGCCTTCGCCGACCTCAACGCCGGGCTCGTCGAGGCGGGCAAGGCGCCGTTCGCCAACCCGCGCAACGCGGCGGCGGGCTCCCTGCGTCAGAAGGACCCCAAGGTCACCGCCGGCCGCCGCCTGCGCATGCTCGTGCACGGCATCGGCGCCCGTCGCGGCTTCGACATCGAGCGGCAGAGCGAGGCCTACGACCGCCTCCGCGGCTGGGGGCTGCCGACCTCCGACGAGGTACGCGTCCTCGACGACATCGCGGCCGTCGAGCAGTTCGTCACCTACCACGGTGAGCACCGGCACGACCGCGCGCACGAGATCGACGGCATCGTCGTCAAGGTCGACGAGGTGCCCCTGCAGCGGCAGCTCGGCGCCACGTCGCGGGCCCCGCGCTGGGCCATCGCGTTCAAGTACCCGCCCGAGGAGGTCAACACCAAGCTCCTCGACATCCGCGTGAACGTCGGCCGCACCGGCCGCGTGACGCCCTACGGCGTCATGCAGCCCGTCGTGGTGGCCGGGTCGACGGTCGAGCAGGCGACGCTGCACAACGCGTACGAGGTCGAGCGCAAGGGCGTGCTCATCGGCGACACCGTCGTGCTCCGCAAGGCCGGTGACGTCATCCCCGAGATCGTCGGGCCGGTCGTCGACCTGCGCGACGGCACCGAGCGGGCGTTCGTCATGCCGACCGAGTGCCCCGCCTGCGGCACGCCACTCGCCCCCGAGAAGGAGGGCGACAAGGACATCCGCTGCCCCAACACGCGCTCGTGCCCGAGCCAGCTGCGCGAGCGGGTCTTCGCCCTCGCCTCCCGCAGCGGGCTCGACATCGAGGCCCTCGGCTGGGAGGGGTCCAGCGCCCTGCTCGACTCCGGCATCATCACCGACGAGGGCGACCTCTTCACGCCCGCCGAGGGCAGCCCGCACGCGGGCGAGTACGGCATCACCCGCGAGAAGCTCGCACAGGTCCCGCTCTACACGCGTGCCGCGAAGAAGAGTGACCCCGACGACCGCGTCGTCGACGGGCGCGTGCTCTCGGCCGGGGGCGAGAAGCTGCTGGCCGAGCTCGAGAAGGCGAAGACGCAGCCGCTGTGGCGGGTCGTCGTCGCCCTCTCGATCCGGCACGTCGGGCCCACCGCGGCCCGTGCGCTCGCGACCCACTTCCGGTCCATGGACGCGATCCGGTCGGCCTCGACCGAGGAGCTGGCCCAGGCCGAGGGGGTTGGCGGGGTCATCGCCGAGGCCGTCACCGCCTGGTTCGAGGTCGACTGGCACCGCGAGATCGTGCGCAAGTGGGCCGATGCCGGCGTGCGCATGGCCGACGAGGTCGACACCTCCGTGGAACGCACCCTCGAGGGGCGCACGGTCGTCGTCACCGGATCGCTCGAGGGCTTCTCGCGCGACGAGACGAAGGAGGCGATCATCAGCCGCGGCGGCAAGGCCTCCGGCTCGGTGTCGAAGAAGACCGACTTCGTCGTCATCGGCGCGAACGCCGGGTCCAAGGCGGCCAAGGCCGAGGAGCTGGGGCTGACCATCCTCGACGAGGAGGGCTTCCGCCGGCTCCTCGAGACCGGCTCGCCCGACGCGACCGGCACCGAGGGCTGACCGCGCCAGGCGCCCGCCGCACCCACAGAGGCGCGCAGCGCTACGCCACGCGGGCCCCGCAGCGCCCCGCAACGCCACGCAGCGCCACGCCGCGCCACGCCACGCACGCGTGCAGGAGCTCGCAGGGCCGTCCCGGCGACGCTCCTGACGTGCGCACGCTCTCATGTGTGCGCGCACCACAGAACCGGCGCAGGTGTGTGGGTACCCACCGTCACTTTGGAAGTCGGTCCTCCTAGGCTTGCCCGAAGTTTCCGGTTCCGCGACACGGAACCTCACTGCCGGACAGATGCCGCCGACCAGCCGGTCGGCGCGCAGCACGCGCGACGCACGAGGAGGTGCAGGTCTTGACGGGTACCTCGCTGCTCGAGACCAAGGCCCTGACCAAGGAGTTCCGGGGCTTCAGGGCCGTCTCGGACGTCGACCTCACGGTCGCGCAGGGCACCGTTCACGCCCTCGTCGGTCCCAACGGCGCAGGCAAGACCACGCTGTTCAACCTGCTGACCGGCTTCCTCACCCCGACCTCCGGCACCGTCACCTTCGACGGGCAGGACATCACCGGTCGGGCGCCGGAGCAGATCGCGCCTCTCGGCATCGCCCGCTCGTTCCAGATCACGAGCCTCTTCGAGGCGATGACGTTGCGCGAGCACCTCGAGCTCGCCCTCGCCAGCCCCACCGGCATGGGCAAGCAGTGGTGGCGCTCGGTCACCCGCATGGCGATGTTCAAGGACCGCGCCATGGAGCTGCGCGAGCAGGGCGGGCTCGCCGCCCGCGCGGGCGCGCCCGCCTCCTCGCTCGCGTACGGCCAGAAGCGCGCGCTCGAGCTCGCCATCGCGATGGCCCTCGACCCGAAGCTGCTGCTCCTCGACGAGCCGACGGCCGGCATGGGCATCGAGGACGTCGACCGCACGATCGCCCTCGTCAAGCAGCTGTCGGTCGGGCGCACCGTCGTCTTCGTCGACCACAACATGCACGTCGTCGGCTCGCTCGCCGACCAGGTGACGGTTCTCCAGTCCGGTCAGATCCTCGCCGAGGGTCCCTACGAGCAGGTGCGCGCCGACGAGCGCGTCATCACGGCATACCTCGGAGCCACCCATGAGTGACGAGACGACGACCACCGCCCGGACCGACACGGCGGCGAAGACCCCTGCAGCGCAAGGCTCCTCCCGCATGCTCGAGGTCTCCGGCCTGTCCGCGTGGTACGGCGAGGCACGCGTGCTCACCGACGTGGCCATCGACGTCGCCCCGGGCGAGGTCGTCACCCTCGTCGGTCGCAACGGCGCCGGCAAGACCACGCTCTTGCGCTCGGTCATGGGCCTGCACCGGCAGATCGAGGGGGCGGTCAGCCTCGACGGCGCCGACCTCACGAGGAAGTCGGCCGACGCCCGCGCACGGGCCGGCATCGGCTGGGTGCCCGACGACCGCGGCATCTACGCCAGCCTCACCGTCGCCGAGAACCTCCTGCTGCCGCCCGTCGTCCACGCCGACGCGTGGCCGCTCGAGCGGGTCTACGAGTTCTTCCCGGTGCTTCACGAACGACGCGACTTCCCCGGCACGAAGCTGTCGGGTGGCGAGCAGCAGATGCTCGCCATGGCCCGGGTCCTGCGGATGGGCTCGCGCCTGCTGCTGCTCGACGAGCCGAGCGAGGGCCTGGCCCCTGTCATCGTCCAGCGCATCGGCGAGATCATCCGCGAGATCAAGGGCCAGGGGGTCGGCGTGCTCCTCGTCGAGCAGAACGTCAAGTTCGCCTCGACGGTCGCCGACCGGCACTACCTGCTGGCGCAGGGGAAGGTCGTCGAGCACCTCGGCAACGACGACTTCCGGGCTCGCGAGAGCGAGCTGCTCACCTATCTCGGGATGTAGCCGCCGGTCGGCCCGTCCGCGGACCGCACCGGCAAAACCACCAGCACGTCACCGCACCACGTCACCGCACCACCTCACATCTCGTCACACCCCAGGAGGGGACATGCGTAGCAGGACAGTCCAGGGCACCGTCGCCATCGCGGCGACTGCCTCCCTCGCGCTCGCCGCGTGCGGCAGCGGCGCCGGCGGCCCGCAGTCGGGCGGCTCGGGCAAGCTCACCGACGACAAGATCGTCATCGGCCTGCTCAACGACCAGTCGGGCGTCTACAAGGACCTCTCCGGCCCCAACTCGAAGGCGGCCATCGAGCTCGCCATCGCCGACTACAAGGCGAAGTACGGCGACAAGGCCGTCGCCAAGGACATCGAGATCGTCACGGCCGACCACCAGAACAAGGCCGACGTCGCCAACTCAAAGGCGCAGGAGATGTACGACCGCCAGAAGGCCGACATCATCCTCGACGTGCCGAACTCGGCGGCCGCACTCGCCGTCGCGACCCAGGCCGCGAACAAGAAGAAGCTCTACATCAACATCGGCGCCGGCACGACGAAGCTCACCGGCGAGAGCTGCAACAAGTACACCTTCCACTGGGCCTACAACACCGCGATGCTCGCCCGCGGCACCGCCGGCACCATCACCAAGGAGGGTGGGACGAGCTGGAACATCGTCTACCCCGACTACGCCTTCGGCCAGGACATGAACAAGTCCTTCACCAAGGAGGTCACCGCTGCGGGTGGTTCGGTGGGCCAGTCGATCGCGTCGCCGTTCCCGAGCGACAACTTCGCCACGTTCATCACCAAGGCCGGTGAGGGCAGCCCCAAGGTCATCGGCTCGATGCACGCGGGCGGCGACCTCATCAACTTCGTCAAGCAGTTCAACCAGAGCTCGCTCAAGGGCAAGGCGCAGCTCGCCGTCGGCCTCATGTTCATCACCGACATCCACTCGCTCGGTGTCGACCAGTTCGCCGGCACGCAGTTCACCGACGCGTGGTACTGGAACTTCGACGACCAGAACAAGAAGTGGGCCGACCGCTTCAAGGAGAAGACGAACACCCGCCCGTCCTTCGCCCACGCCGCCAACTACTCGGCCGCGATGAACTACCTCGAGGCCGTCCAGGAGGCCGGCACCGACGACGCCGACGCGATCGTCGGCAAGCTCGAGGGCAAGAAGGTCAACGACGTGTTCCTGCGCAACGGCGAGATCCGCAAGGCCGACCACGCCGTCATCCACGACGTCTACCTCGCGAAGGTCAAGAGCTCCGCTCCCGAGGAGTGGGACTACGAGGACATCGTCAAGACCATCCCGGCCGCCGAGGCGTACGGCGAGGCGAACCCCGCCTGCAAGATGGGCTGACCCCCGAGCCCGTATGCCGTCCGGCCGCGTCCCACGAGGCCGCGCCGGACGGCATACGAACGGGGTCCGTCCAGCCCGATCGACCGCGAGCGAGCGAGAGACATGAGCGCATTCCTCCAGTACACCCTCCAGGGTCTGGCCGCCGGCGGCTTCTACGCGCTGTCCGCGCTGGGCCTGGCCGTCATCTTCGGCGTCCTCGGGGTCGTCAACTTCTCCCACGGCGCCTGCTACATGCTCGGCGCCGTCATCTCCGCGGTGCTGCTCGCCGAGCTGCACGTCGGCTTCTGGGTCGCGCTCGTCGTGGTGCCGATCCTCATGTTCGGGTTCGGCGTGCTGATGGAGCGGCTCCTCGTGCGCTGGCTCCTCGCCCTCGACCCGCTCTACAACTTCCTGCTCACCTTCGGCCTGACGCTGATCCTCGTCGAGGCGGTCAAGCAGAGGTACGGCGTGTCGGGCCTGCCCTACGAGGTGCCGGCCGGCCTCGGCGGCCAGGTCAGCGTCGGCAGCGTCAACCTCTCGGTCTACGCGATCTTCGCGTGCCTCTTCTCGCTCGTCGTCTGCGTGGGCGTGGGCCTGCTGCTGACGAAGACGCGCATCGGCATGATCGTGCGGGCAGCGACGGAGGCGCCCGAGCGCACCCGCGCGCTCGGCATCAACGTGGGCCGCTGGGTCACGCCGGTCTTCGGCTTCGGCATCGCCCTCGCCGGGCTCGCCGGCGTGCTCGCCGCGCCCACCCGGGCCATCACGGCCGAGATGGGCAGCAACTTCATCATCATCCTCTTCGCGGTCGTCGTCATCGGCGGCCTCGGCAGCATCCTCGGTGCGGTGGTCGCAGGGTTCCTCGTCGGACTCGTCGAGGCCTACGGCATCGCCTACGCCCCCGCGTACGCCCAGATCGTCATCTTCGTGCTGATGGCGCTCGTGGTCCTCGTCCGGCCCTCCGGGCTCTTCGGACGGGAGGAGATCGCATGAGCGAGCAGATGACCGCCAAGGTCGACGTCGACCTGGCCCAGCCCTCGATCCTGTCGCGGCGCAACCCGCTGCGCTACCTCATGCTGCTCGGGGGCCTGGCGGTCCTCGTGCTGCTGCCGTACTGGATCTACCCGCCCGTCGCGATGGACATCCTCTGCTGGGGGCTCTTCGCCATCAGCGTCGACCTGCTGCTCGGGTTCACCGGGCTGCTGAGCTTCGGGCACGCGGCGTTCTGGGGCGGGTCGGCCTACTGCACCGGTCTCATCGCCTCGCACTGGGGCGTGCCGTTCCCGGTCGCCGTCATCGGCGGCGCCGTTTTCGCGATGCTCATCGCGTGGCCGATCGGCTACCTCTCGGTGCGCCGCACCGGCATCTACTTCGCCATGGTCACCCTGGCCTTCGCGCAGATGCTCTACTTCATCGCGAACCAGTCTCGCGACCTCACCGGCGGCGAGAACGGCCTGCAGGGCATCCCGCGCAGCTTCTTCGGCATCGAGCTGGTGGAGGAGGACTCGTTCTACTTCTACTACGTCGGCGCCGCGATGATCCTCGTCGGTGTCCTCGTCGCGTGGCGGGTCGTCAACTCGCCGTTCGGTCGCGTGCTCACGGCCGTACGCGACAACCCGGCCCGCGCTCGCGCGCTCGGCTACGACGTGGAGCGGTTCAAGATCAAGGCGTTCGTCATCTCGGCCGGTCTCGCGGGCCTGGCCGGCGGGGTCTTCGCGATCAGCCACCAGTTCGCGTCGCTGCAGGAGCTGATGTGGACGACGTCGGGCAAGGTCGTGCTCGTCACCGTGCTCGGCGGCATCGGCACACTCTGGGGCGGCCTCGTCGGGGCGGGCGTCGTCGTCACGCTCGAGGACTTCCTCGCCAGCTCCGGCTTCGAGGGCATCGGCCTCATCACCGGCTCGATCTTCGTGCTCATCGTGCTGCTCTTCCGCCACGGCATCTGGGGCACCGGCCGCAACGTCCTGCGCACGTACGTCCTCGACCGCCGCAAGCGCTCTCGCGACTGACGTCCGGTTCGAGGTGCTCTCCGGGTGGTCCCACCCGGAGAGCACCCCGGACCGCCGGCTCAGGGGGTCAGGAAGCGGCGCGCGATGCGGCCGACGACGAGCCACGCGACGGCGCCGAGCCCCCAGTTGGCGAAGGCGTTCTTGATCACCGCGTTCTCGCCGGTGAACTGCTTGATGCCCGCCGTTCGGCTGAAGACGCCGAGGTCGGCCCAGTCGGCGGCCTTCAGGACGCCTGCGACGAGGGCGTTGTGCGTGTTGGCCTCCAGCACGACCACGGCGGTGCCGAGCACCAGGGCTGCGGCCGCGAGCAGGCAGACGACCCACACGATCTCGCCGAGCAGCGTTCGCAGCCGGTTGACGCCCGTCTTCGTGAGGCTGGCGGCGCGGCGGGCGCCGGCTCTGAGGTCGGGGGAGCGGCGCGCCTTCTCCTGGTTGGCGGCCGTGATCGCGGCGGTGGCGTCGGTGGGCGAGGCGGCTGTCGGAGCGGCGGTCGGCGTGGCCGCCGCCGTGCCGGACCCCTTCGCCGTGGGCGCCGGCTGCCCCGTCTGTGCAGCCCGGGCTGCTGCCCGGTCGGTGAACCTGGGCGTCACCGGCTGCTCGGTCACGGTGGCGTCGCCGGGGTCGTGCTCCCGGGCGCCGTCGGAGTCCGGGGCGGGCGTGGGGTCCGTCGGGCTCGAGGAGGTGCTGCTGGCCGTGCTCGTCATCGAGGGGTTCTCCTTGGCTGTTCGTGGCTCTCGCGGCTCAACGAGCCAGACCCGCCGCAGGACACGGCCCGGGCCGCGATTTCGTGCTCTGGAGACCTCCGGGCACCGGTTCGAGGCCCGTCTGCCTGACCCATAGACTGGCCCGCATGTCCTCCCTGTCCCGCGACGACGTAGCCCACCTGGCCGGCCTCGCCCGCATCGAGCTCTCCGACGCCGAGCTCGACCGCATGGTGGGTGAGCTCGGCGTCATCCTCGAGTCCGTGGCCAAGGTCCAGCAGGCCCCGACCGACGGTGTCGCCCCGATGTCGCACCCCATGCCGCTGACCAACGTCACCCGCCCCGACGTCGTGCGCCCCACCCTCGGCGCCGAGGCCGCGCTCGCCGGCGCCCCCGAGGCCGAGCAGCAGCGCTTCTCCGTGCCGCGCATCCTCGACGAGGACTGACCCCTCGGCCCGCGACGCCCGCGTATGCCGCCGGGCTGAGCCACGCGGCATACGCCCCCTCGTGGGCACCACGAAAACCCCTGCAGCAGAACCGAACACGAAGGCACTGACGTGACCGACCTGCCAACCGACCTCACCCGGGCCACTGCCTCGGCGCTCGCCGACGCCCTCGCCGCCGGCACCGTCTCCTCGGTCGAGGTGACCCAGGCGCACCTCGACCGCATCGCCGCGGTCGACGGCCAGGTGCACTCCTACCTCCACGTCGACACCGACGGTGCCATCGCGCAGGCCCGTGCCGTCGACGAGCGGCGCAAGGCCGGCGAGAGCCTGGGCGCGCTCGCGGGCGTGCCCATCGCCGTCAAGGACGTCATGACGACGAAGGGGCTGCCGACCACCTGCGGCAGCAAGATGCTCGAGGGGTGGATCCCGCCCTACGACGCGACCGTCGTCACGAAGCTGCGCGAGGCGGGCCTGCCCATCCTCGGCAAGACGAACATGGACGAGTTCGCGATGGGCAGCTCGACCGAGCACTCCGCGTACGGCCCCTCACGCAACCCGTGGGACCTCGAGCGCATCCCGGGCGGCTCGGGCGGTGGCTCGAGCTCGGTGCTCGCCTCGTTCCAGGCGCCGCTCGCGACGGGCACCGACACCGGCGGCTCGATCCGCCAGCCCGCCGCGGTGACGGCGACCGTCGGCACGAAGCCGACCTACGGCGGCGTCTCCCGCTACGGCCTCGTCGCCCTCGCCAGCTCCCTCGACCAGGCAGGACCGTGCGGCCGCACGGTGCTCGACACCGCCCTGCTGCACGCCGTCATGGGCGGGCACGACCCCATGGACTCGACCTCCATCGACGCGCCCGTGCCGCCCGTCGTCGAGGCCGCCCGCGCCGCCGACGTCAAGGGCATGCGCATCGGCGTCGTCAAGGAGCTCGGCGGCGAGGGCTACCAGCCCGGCGTGCGCGCCCGCTTCGACGAGTCCGTGGCCCTCCTCCAGGAGCTCGGGGCCGAGGTCGTCGAGGTCAGCTGCCCCAACTTCGAGTACGCCCTGGCGGCCTACTACCTCATCCTCCCGAGCGAGGCGTCGAGCAACCTCGCGAAGTTCGACGCGATGCGCTACGGCATGCGCGTGCTGCCCGAGGGCGTCGACGCCCCGAGCGCCGAGCAGGTCATGGCCGCCACCCGTGACGCCGGCTTCGGACCCGAGGTCAAGCGCCGCATCATCCTCGGCACGTACGCCCTGAGCTCCGGCTACTACGACGCCTACTACGGCTCGGCCCAGAAGGTGCGTGCCCTCATCGCGCGGGACTTCGACAACGCGTACGGACGCGTCGACGTGCTCGTCAGCCCGACCGCCCCCACCACGGCGTTCCGGCTCGGCGACAAGCTCGAGGACCCGATGGCCATGTACCTCAACGACATCGCCACCATCCCCGCCAACCTCGCGGGCGTGCCCGGCATGTCGATCCCGTCTGGCCTCGCCGACGAGGACGGCCTGCCCGCGGGCATCCAGATCCTCGCGCCGGCCACGAAGGACGAGCGGCTCTACTCGGTGGGCGCCGCCCTCGAGGCCGCGCTCGTCGACCGCTGGGGCGGTCCGATCCTCGACCGGGCGCCCGCGCTGGGCGACGCCGCTGCTGTGAAGGGAGCCTGACATGAGCACGGCCACCGCCGATGCCGTCATGGACTACGACGAGGCCATGGCGAAGTTCGACCCCGTCATGGGTCTCGAGGTGCACGTCGAGCTGCACACCGCGACGAAGATGTTCTGCGGCTGCCCGACCGAGTTCGGCGCCGAGCCGAACTCGCAGGTCTGCCCCGTCTGCCTCGGTCTGCCCGGCGCCCTGCCCGTCGTCAACGAGAAGGCCGTCGAGTCGGCCATCCGCATCGGCCTCGCCCTCAACTGCGAGATCGCCGAGTGGTGCCGGTTCGCCCGGAAGAACTACTTCTACCCGGACATGCCGAAGAACTTCCAGACGTCGCAGTACGACGAGCCGATCGCCTACAACGGCCACCTCGACGTCGAGCTCGAGGACGGCACCGTCTACCGCGTCGAGATCGAGCGCGCCCACATGGAGGAGGACACGGGCAAGTCGCTGCACATCGGCGGCGCCACCGGCCGCATCCACGGAGCCGACCACTCGCTCGTCGACTACAACCGCGCCGGCATCCCGCTCATCGAGATCGTCACCAAGCCGATGACCGGCGCGGGGGAGCGGGCACCTGAGGTCGCCAAGGCGTACGTCTCCGCGCTGCGCGACCTGCTGCGCGCGCTCGACGTCAGCGACGTCAAGATGGAGCAGGGCTCGATGCGCTGCGACGCCAACGTGTCGCTGCGTCCCAAGGCCGGCGACCCGACGTCGCCCGAACAGCTCGCCGTGCCGCTCGGCACGCGCACCGAGACGAAGAACGTCAACTCGCTCCGGTCGGTCGAGCGCGCCGTGCGCTACGAGATCTCACGGCACGCCGCCATCCTCGACGGCGGGGGCTCGATCCTCCAGGAGACGCGCCACTGGCACGAGGACACCGGCATCACGACTCCGGGCCGCGTCAAGTCCGACGCCGAGGACTACCGCTACTTCCCCGAGCCCGACCTCGTCCCGGTCGCCCCGACGCGCGAGACGGTCGAGGCGCTGCGTGGCACGCTCCCCGAGAACCCGGGCGCTCGGCGCAAGCGTCTCCAGTCCGAGTGGGGCTACAGCGATCTCGAGATGCGCGACGTCGTCAATGCCGGCGCCGTCGAGCTGATCGAAGAGACGGTGGCCGCCGGCGCGAGTGCCGGTGCGGCGAAGAAGTGGTGGCTCGGCGAGCCGTCGCGTCGCGCGAACGCCGAGGCCCAGGACATCGTCACGTATGCCGCCGGGCTGGGGCTCACGCCGGCGCACATCGCCGAGCTCGACGGGCTCGTCGTGTCCGGGCGTCTCAACGACTCGATGGCGCGCCAGGTGCTCGACGGCGTGCTCGCCGGTGAGGGCACCCCGACCGCCGTGGCCGACGCGCGCGGGCTCGAGCTCGTCCAGGACGACGGCGCCCTCGAGGCCGCGGTCGACAAGGTGATCGAGGCCAACCCCGACGTCGCGGCCAAGATCCGCGACGGCAAGGTGCAGGCCGCGGGCGCCCTCATCGGTCAGGTGATGAAGGAGATGAAGGGCCAGGCCGATGCCGGCAAGGCCCGCGAGCTCATCCTCACCAAGCTCCAGTAAACCGTCGAGAGGCCATTCGTGGCCTCTCGACGGGCGACGTGAGGGGCGGTTGGGGTCGGTTGGGGGTGGGGGCTAGCGCTCGCCGCCGCCGAGGAGGCCGCCGAGCAGACCGCCGAGGATGTCGCCGGCCCCGCCCGAAGCCCCGGCTCCGCCGCCTGAACCGCCGCCGAGCACCTGCCCGAGGATGTCCTGGAGCGGGTAGGAGCCGCCCGTCGAGGCGTTGCCCGTCGGCGTGGCGCTGCCCGGCGCCTGCACCGGACCGCTGCCGGCTCCCGCGCCGCCGGGGAAGAGCGGCCCGTCATCGGTGGCAGCGACACCCGTGGGAGCCGCCGCGTCACCGCCGCCGAGCACGCTCCCGAGCCCACCACCGGGCCCACCACCGAGACCGCCCCCCTGGCCGACCTTGCCGGCCAGCCACGACAGCACGATGGGGGCCAGGATCGGCAGCAGCTTCTGCACGATGCCGCCGGACGAGCCGCCGAGCCCGCCGAGCTGACTGACGACCTGGTCGGTGTTGTCGCCGAAGATGTTGCCGACGATCGCCCGCCCGTCCTGCTCGTCGACGTCGTCGAGTCCCGTGACGGGGGCCTGGTGGTCGGAGAGGGCCGCCATGAGGGAGTCGGCTGCCGCCGGGTCCGAGGCGTTGGCGTGCAGACCGCCGAGCAGGGCGGGCAGCGCGCTCTCGGCGGCCCTGCGCACCTCGTCGCTGCCGACACCCAGCTGGCCCGCCAGCTGGGCGACCGGAACCTGGTCGAGGATCTCGTCGTACGAACCCATGAAGTGGCCCTCCTCGTCGCGGGCCGCACCGCTGCGGGCCCTGCTCGACAGGCTAGCCATCCGAGGGGCTCCCCGGCAGTCCGCGAGCGGCCCTGTCGCGCCGACGTCAGCCCGCGCCGACGGCGGAGAGCGGCAACGAGATGAGGCGGTCGGCGCCGTTGTTGTTGCTCGTCGTGATCCAGACACGGTTGCCGACGAAGTGGATGTCACGGATGCGGCCGTAGGTGCGGTTCAGGTGGCGGGTCGCCTTGCCGGCCGTGCCGTCGGCGTGCACCGGGACGCGCCACACCGACTCTCCGCGCAGGGCGGCCATGTAGACCGCTCCGTCAGGTCCGACGGCGATGCCGCTCGGCGACATGTCGTCGGTGGGCCACTGTGCGACGGGGTCGACGAAGTCGGGGTTGCCCTCGCGGCCCTCGACCTCGGGCCAGCCGTAGTTCTTTCCGGCCTCGATGAGGTTCAGCTCGTCCCAGGTGTTCTGACCGAACTCACTGGCCCACAGGCGTTTCCGGCTGTCCCACGCGAGTCCTTGGACGTTGCGGTGGCCGTAGGACCAGACCGGGGAGCCGCCGAACGGGTTGCCGGGGGCAGGCTCTCCCTCCTTGGTGATGCGCAGGATCTTGCCGCCGAGCGAGTCGAGGTTCTGCGAGAGACCCGTGTCGCCGGCCTCGCCCGTGCCGACGTAGAGGTAGCCGTCGGGACCGAAGGCGATGCGCCCACCGTTGTGGCGGCGCCCGCTCGGGATGCCCGAGAAGATGACCTCCGGCTCGCCGAGCCTGCCGTCGCGCCACGGCACCGCCGCGATGCGGTTGTCGCTGTTGGTCGTGTAGTACGCGTAGACCACCGGGTCGGTGGCGAAGTCGGCCGCGACCGCGAGGCCGAGGAGGCCGCCCTCACCCTCGGCCCGGAAGATCGGGAGGCGTCCGACGACGGTCGCCCGGCCCCCGGCGCCCGGCTTGGGCACGTGGTGCACCCGGCCGGTGTTGCGCTCGCTGACGAGGGCGCTGCCATCGGGCAGGACGGCCACGGACCAGGCGATGTCGAGGCCTCCGAGCAGGGTCACCGGTCCGGTCGGCTGGCTGGGTGGGGGAGTCGCCCGCGTCGTGGTGCTCCGCGGCGGCGTCGTGGTCGTGGCCGAGGTGCTCGAGCTGCTCGGCGGGCTCGCCGTGCTGGTCTCGACGGGAGTGCTCGTGGCCGACGTCGCGCTCGTGCCGGGCGTCGACGAGCCGGCGCTCGTGGACGGCGCTTCCGGGGTCGAGCTCGTGCACGCCGTGGCGCCGAGCGCCACGACGACACCTCCCGCGAGGGCACGGCTGATCCAACGGGAACGATGCGGCATACCTCATTGTGTCCCAATGGCGGCCGATGACCACGATGGTCAGCCTCCGCGTCGCGCCACGATGCCGGCGAGCTCCTCCTGCACCTCGGGGTGCACGACCCCCGCGTCGAGGACCCGGTGCGCCGCGTCGAGGTCGCCCATGAGCGCCCGGAACAGCAGCAGCAGGTCGACCTCGTGGTCGGGCCGCTCGACCGTGATCGCGGCGCCGCAGTGCACGACGCCGGGCGCGACGACCGACAGGTAGGCGCCGGTGCGGCCCTCGTCCGCGAAGCGGCGCACCCAGCGGGGCACCCCCATGTGGGCGGCGAACGTCGCGCAGGGGATGCGAGGCACCTCCACGCGCAGCACCACGTCGTCGATCCGCCACAGCTCGCCGATCAGCGCGTGCGTGGCGTCGACGCCGACCGTCGTCACGTTCTCGCCGAAACCGCCTGGTGCGATGGGACGCCCGAGCTCGCGCTCCCAGTGGTCGAGGTCCTCGCGGGCGTACGCGTACACGGCCTGGAGTGCGCCACCGTGGTGCTGCGGCTTGCCGATCTCGTCACCGACGACGCCGCTCCCCAGACCGCTGTGCTTGGGGCCGGGGTCGCGCACCTCGAAGGACTCGACCGGCTTCTTGTCGATCGCGGTGGGGGCGCCGCCGCCCGGGGGGCGGGTGCGCCGTCCCGAGTTGAGGGACAGGACGCGGGGGGTGTTCACCCGCGCGAGCCTAGTGGCGGCGACCCGACGCGACCCGACGCGACCCGACGCGACGCGACGCGACTCGACGTCGGCCTCCGCCCTCCGGCGCGTGGACGGGTGGGGTCGTCCTCGACCGGGTCATCTAGCGTGGCCGCATGGCTGCCGCACCGCTCGTCGTGTCCGTGCCCCAGAACGAGTACGCCGAGGCGCTCGCCGACCTCGACGGCGTCGACACGGTCGTCTGGGACATGGCCGAGCCGCACCCTCGCGGCGCGGAGATCCGGCTCGCGGTCATGCCGTACATGACGCGGCTGAGCCTCGCCGACGTCGCCGTCGGTCTCGACGCGCTCGAGGTCGTGCAGCTGCAGAGCTCCGGCTACGAGCAGTTCCTCCCCGAGGTGCCCGAGGGGGTCACGTTGTGCAACGCCGCGGGCGTGCACGACGCGTCGACGGCCGAGCTCGCCCTGGCACTGACGCTCGCGTCCATCCGCGAGATCCCGAAGTTCGTTGCGTCGCAGGCCGCCTCGACGTGGGAGCCCCTCGTGCTGCGGTCGGCCCTGGCCGACTGCCGGGTGCTCGTGGTCGGCTACGGCCAGATCGGGCGCGCGGTGGCACGCCGCTTCGAGCCCTTCGAGGTGACCCTGACCGCCGTCGCCTCGCGTGCGCGTGAAGGCGACGACCTCGTCCCGCGCGTGCACGGCATCGACGAGCTGCCCGAGCTGCTGCCGCACCACGAGGTCGTGGTCGTCATCGTGCCCCTGAGCGAGGCGACCCGGGGCCTCTTCGGCGCCGACGTGCTCGGGCGTATGCCGGACGGCGCGCTGCTCGTCAACGTGGCCCGCGGGCCCGTCGTCGACACGGACGCGCTCGTGGCCGAATGCGCGACGGGACGCCTCCGCGCGGCGCTCGACGTGACCGACCCCGAGCCACTGCCGGCCGACCATCCCCTCTGGACGACGCCCGGTGTGCTCATCACGCCGCACGTCGGCGGGGCGACGCAGGCGATGCGACCGCGGGCGAAGGCCCTCGTGCGTCGCCAGGTGGAGGCGATGCTGGCGGGCGGGCCCCTCGTGAACGCGGTCGCCACGGGCGGTTCCGCAGCCGGGTGAGCCGGCGGCAGCGGTGCCGGGGCGCCGGCTCTTGTCGCTGTCAAACCCTTAGTGGACACTGTCAACATGACCGAGACCATCGTCGCCATCGGCACGCGCAAGGGCCTGTGGGTCGCACGCAGCAGCGACCGCACCGAGTGGACCCTCGAGGGCCCGCACTTCCTCATGAGCGAGGTCGCTTCCGTCGCCATCGACACGCGAGAGGGCCGCTCGACCGTGCTCGCCGGGGTCAAGTCCTGGCACTGGGGGCCCACCGTGCAGGCCTCGACGGACGGCGGTCGCACGTGGACCGAGAGCGCCGAGCGCGCCCTCGCCTTCCCGAGCGACACCGACACCGCGCTCGAGCGGGTCTGGCAGCTGACTCCCGACCCGAACGACGCCGACGTCGTCTGGGCCGGCGTCGAGCCGCACGCCCTCTTCCGCAGCACCGACCGCGGTGAGCACTACGAGCTGGTCCGCGGCCTGTGGAACCACCCGCACCGACCCAAGTGGGAGCCCGGCTTCGGTGGCGGAGCGGTGCACACGATCGTTCCCGAGGACGGCCACCCCGAGAACCTCCTCGTCGCGATGAGCGCCGGCGGGGTCTACCGCTCGAGCGACTCCGGCGAGACGTGGGCGCCGTCGAACCCGGGCATCCGGGCGTACTTCATGCCCGACGACGAGTACCCCGAGTACGGCCAGTGCGTGCACAAGGTGGCGCGCGGCGCGGCCGACGGTGCGCTCTACGCCCAGAACCACAAGGGCGTCTACCGCTCCGACGACAACGGCGCGTCCTGGCAGTCCATCGCCGATGGCCTGCCCACCGACTTCGGGTTCACCATCCTGGCCCACCCGCGGCGGCCCGGCGTCGTGTGGAACATCCCCGTCGCCGACGACGGCGAGCGCATCCCGCCCGGTGCCCAGCTGCAGGTGCAGCGCTCCGACGACGGGGGCGCGAACTGGCGTATGCAGGCGCAGGGTCTGCCGTCCGAGAGCTTCACGTGCGTGCTGCGTGACGCCGCGTCCCTCGACTCCGCCGACCCGGTCGGCGTCTACCTCGGCACCCGCAACGGCGACGTCTTCGCGTCGGCCGACGAGGGCGAGAGCTTCCAGCGCATCGCCACGCAGCTGCCCGACGTCCTCGTGGTCCGCGCAGCCCAGCTCGCCTGAGGCACAGGAGATTCCGTATGCCGTCAGCCCCCGTTCGCGTCATCCTGCCGGGCATGCTCCGCGACCTGGTGGGCGGCGTCGCCGAGATCGAGGTCGAGTCGCCCGGCGACGGGCAGACCGTCGCCGAGCTGCTCGACCGCGCCTTCTCCGAGCACCGCATCCTCGATGGCAAGGTGCGTGACGAGCGCGGTCAGATCCGTCGGCACGTCAAGGTCTTCGTCAACGGTGAGGACGCCACGCGCGGTGACGGCGTCGCCGCGCAGGTGCCGGCCGGTGCGAGGGTCCACATCATCAACGCCGTGTCCGGCGGCTGACCCGCACGACGGTCAGCGCGACGCGACCGCTCGCAGCGCCAGCGGGAAGGTCGCGCGCAGCACCGTGCCACCGCCCTGCCGCTCGCTGATCGTCACGTCCCCACCGAACGTCCGCAGGGTGTCACGCAGCAGCCGGAGGCCGAGATGCCCCTCGCCGCCGGGCAGGCCGTCAGGCGCGTCGGAGCCGGTGGGCGAGGCTCCGCTCCCGGCTCCCAGGCCGACCCCGTCGTCGCGGACCTCGACGAGCGCAGCGTCATGGACCACCTCCGCCGTGACCTCCACCTGGGTCGCTCGCGCGTGCTTCGTCACGTTCCGCAAGGCCTCGCGCACGATCCGGTAGGTCAGCTGCGCCACGCCCAGCGGCTCACCGAGCCGCGAGTCCACGGCCACGGCGACCTCGGTGCCGTGCCGGCGCTGTCGCTCGGCGAGGTCCTGGATGGCGGGCTCCAGCCCGCCGTGCTCGAGGTCGGCCGGGTAGACGTCGGTCAGCAGCTCGCGCACCCCGGCGACGCCGCGGGCGACGTCGGTATGGACCTGCTCGAGCAGGGAACGTGCGGCCGTGGCGTCACGCGGCAGCGCGGCCGCCACGGTCGGCAGGGCGTAGCCGAGGGCCACGATGTCCTGGACGATGCCGTCGTGGAGGTCCTGCGACAGCCGTCGCCTCTCGAGGTCCGACGCCGAGAGGGCCTGCGCCATGATCGCCTCCCGCTCGGCGAGCCCGCGGTCGACGCGCCTGGCCAGCGACAGGGCGAGGGGGAGCAGCGCCAGGGCCAGCAGCAGCAGCGCCCCGAGGCCGAGGAGGGTGAACTGCCAGCGGATGTCGCTGACGTCCTGGCGGATCCGCTCCGTCGGCCAGTACGCCTCGAACACGAGGGGCGTGCCGTTGTCGGCCCGGAAGCCCACGTAGACCTCGATCAGCTCCTGGGCGGACTGCTCCGAGGCGTTCTCGGGCTTGTCGAGCGGAGACACCTCTCCGGTGGCGTCGTTGGTGCCGAACAGGCTCGCCACGTCCTCCTCGAGCTCGAACGTCCTGCCGGTCACCTCCGGCTCGTCGCTCCAGAGAACTCGTCCGCTCGCCGTCCAGATCTTCATGTGCGCGATCGACCCGTCGGCCATGCGGGTGCGCATGAGCCGGACGAGGTCGCGCGTCGCGGCGACGTCGCCGGCGAGCACCTTGTCGTCGACGAGCGGTGCCACGACGGACTTGGCGTACGCGACACTCCTCGTCGTCGCCTCTCGCACCGAGAGCCGTTCGGCCAGAGGGGTCGACAGCAGCAACGTGCCGGCCGCGACGAGACCGAGCACCGCGAGGCTCCAGAGCAGGAACCGGATGACCGAGTCGCGCACCACCTTGGAGCGTCCCCGTTGCGGGACGTCGAGCTGCGCGGGTGACGTGCCGGCGGGTCTCGAGGGCACGACCGGCGTGATGTCGGGGGCCGTTGTCGGAGGTGTCTTCACTGGCATGGCTCAGTCCTCGTGCGGGAGCTGGATGAGCCTGCGGCGCAGGGCGATCATCACGGCTTCGAGCTGGCTGTGGGCGTCGAGCTTCACGAGGAGGCTCTTGATGTAGCCGCGACACGTCAGCACCGAGATGCCGAGCGCCCGGGCGATGGCCGTGGGGTCGCGCCCTTCGGCCAGCAGGGTGAGCACCTCGCGCTCGCGAGCGGTCAACAGGTCGGGGGTGGCTCGTGGGGCGGCGGACGCGCCCATCAGCGTGCGCAGCAGCACCGGGTGCACCGCGAACCCGTCCCGTGGCGCCGTCCGCAGAGACTCCATCAGCTCGGTGAGCGGGCCGCCCTTGGGCAGCACCGCGCAGGCGCCCGCCTCCGCCGCCCGCGTCAGGAGGGCCTCGTCCACGTGCGCGGTGAGCACCACGACCCGCGTCTCGGGCCGGTCGCTGGTGATGGTCCTCGTCACCTCGACGCCGTCGCCGTCGTCGAGCCTGACGTCCATGACGACGACGTCGGGTGACGCCGTGGCCACGAGGGCCGTCGCCTCCCGCGCGCCGTGAGCCGTGCCCACGCACTCCATGCGGGGCTCTGCCGAGATCGCGAGGCACAACGCGTCGGCCAGTGTCCGGTGGTCGTCCACCACCAGAACCCGCAGGACATCGGACGTCATCGAGATCCCCCCTCGCGGGGGCCCCGCGCCCCCCGACACTCCCCCTGGCCTCCCAGTATCACGGCAGTGGTGCGCGCGCGACGGAAAACGGTCCCAAATACTGGGGGTCGTCCCACCCGTGCGTGGGAGATCCGCTCGACGCCGGCACGACGCACCATGGCAGGTAGGGGAGCTGTCTGGGGATCAGCACTGGGGGGATCAGAGATGAAGGAGGTCGTCGGCGTACCGGTGGTGCGGTTGTGTGGTGGGCTCGTGGTGGGGCACGGGC
>CBHRRQ010000002.1:0-46490 GCA_966081555.1 uncultured Terrabacter sp. | reverse complement strand
GCCCAGGCGCTCGACGAGTTCGGAGACCTTGACCGCACCCGACTCCTCGACGAGCTCGAGGATGACTGAGCGGCGTTGGCTGGCAAGCATGTTCACTCCTGCCTGATGACGGCGGTGGCACCGGCAGCGAGCCGGACGGAGCCGTCGATGTCGGTCCCGGTGACGAGGTCGTACCCACTGGCCGACACGATCTGCTCGACATCGGTGTGGTTGAGCAGGAAGAGCCAGGACCGCGAGCCGTCGCTGCGCCGGACCGCCTCGACACCTCGGGGGAGGTCTGACACGGCGGGGTCGACGGAGGCCGCCGCCAGGACGTCGTCGAGCAGGCCACCGAGAGTGGCGTCGTCGGGCAGCGTGCTGAGGTACCAGGCAGCGCCACCGCCGTCGACGTCGCGACGCGTGACCGCGGGTCGTCCCGAGAGGGGCCCGGCGGCATACGTGGTCAGCACCTCGGTGCCCGCCAGCGCGGTGACGTCCTCGCTCCACCACGTGCCGGTGCCGTCGGCGAGGGCGACCTCGCCGCCCGGGCCGAGCGGGAAGAACTCCTCGACCCGCACACCGAGCAGGTCGCGGAACGCGCCGGGGTAGCCGCCGAGGCGCACGTGGTCGTGCTCGTCGCTGATGCCGGAGAAGTACGTGACGACGACCTGGGCGCCTGCCTCCGCGGCAGCAGCCACAGCGGCGGCGTGCTCGTCGGTGACGAGGTAGAGCTGCGGCACGACGACGACGGAGTAGGCGGTGAGGTCGGTTGACGGGTGCACGACGTCGGCCGTGACGCCGCGGTCATGGAGCAGGCGGTGGATCGTGGACGCGGCCTGCAGCGCGTCGAGCTCCGAGCTCGGCACGCAGGGTCCTTCAGCAGCCCAGATCGCCTGGTAGTCATGGAGAAGCGCGACCTTGGCATCGACGCGGCTGCCGACGAGCTCACCAAGACGGCCGGCGATGCGGCCGAGCTCCTCGACCTCGCGGAACCGCGCGCTGTCGGCGCCGGCGTGGGGCACGACCGCGCTGTGGAACTTCTCGGACCCGGCCCGGGACTGGCGCCACTGGAACCAGCCGATGGTGTCGGCGCCGCGAGCCACGTGCGCGACCGCGTCGCGGATCGTCTGGCCCGGCGCCTTGGCGTGGTTGGTCGGCTGCCAGTTCACGGCGCTCGTCGAGTGCTCCATGAGCATCCACGGCGCCCCTCCGGCGAGGCCGCGGGTCAGGTCACCGCTGTACGCGAGCTCGGACCGCGGGTGCTCGAGGGCGTCGACGATGTAGTGGTCGGTGCTGACGACGTCGACCAGCGGGGTCCACTGCGAGTAGTCGAGATGGCGGAAGTGGTCGAGGGTCATGAAGTTCGTCGTCACGGGAACGCCCGGCGACAGCTCGGCGAGCACGCTCGTCTCGGCGCGCAGGTGGTCGAGCAGCGCGTCGGAGGAGAAGCGCTTGTAGTCGAGCACGTGCGTCGGGTTGTTGAAGGTCGTCGACCGGCGCGGCGGCAGGATCTGGTCCCACGCCGAGTAGCGCTGGCTCCAGAACGCCGTGCCCCAGGCGTCGTTCAGCGCGTCGAGGCCCGTGTAGCGGCGCTGGAGCCAGGTGCGGAAGTGGCGCGCGCACTCGTCGCAGTAGCAGGGCAGGTTGTGGCACGCGTACTCGTTCGAGACGTGCCACATCGCCAGCGCCGGGTGGTCGTGGTAGCGCGTCGCCATCTGCCGGGTGAGGGCGAAGGCGTACTCCTGGAAGACGGGCGACGTGGGGCACCACGCCTGCCGGCTGCCCGGCCACAGCGTGTGGCCGTCGACGTCGACCGGCAGGATCTCGGGATGCGCGGCCGAGAGCCACGGGGGAGGGGTGGCCGTCGCGGTCGCGAGGTCGACGGCGATGCCGCCCGCGTGCAGCTTGTCCATGATCGTGTCGAGCCACTCGAACTCGTACTCGCCCTTGGCGGGCTCGAGCCAGCTCCACGAGAAGATCCCGAGGCTGACGAACGAGATGTTCGCGCGCTGCATGAGCTCCACGTCCTCGTCCCACACGGATCGGGGCCACTGCTCGGGGTTGTAGTCGCCACCGAGTGCCAGGGTCTTCGTCGGCCATGAGCGCATGGCAGACAGAGTGTCGGCCTGTGAGGTCCGATGTCAACAATTTCAAACACCCAGGGCGACACTCCAGGGGTCGATCCCAACAGGTGGGACGGGGCCGCCACGGCCGGCAATCCGGTGGACCCGGACCGTCCGACGTGCTCGGCGAATCGCTTTACAACGGTGTAAAACTGCACGTCAGACCGCGCGTCATGGTCTCGGTTGCGTCTCGGACGCCACGACCTTCTACCGATCCCTTGACAGGGGATGGTGCCCATCGACATCCTCTGTTTGTTGTTGGAGGTTTCTGGTGGTGGATGTTGGAATCCGTCGCCTCGGAGCGTTCCGACATCTTCCCGGCACAGCGTCAAAGGAGACCGCAATGACCCGCCCCACGAGCGAGGCCGAGTACCTCGCGCGCATGGTTCCCCCTTCCGTCCGTGGCGTCGACCGTCGGACCCTGCTGCGCGGCGCACTCGGCGTCGGAGCCCTCCTCGGAGCAGGTGGCCTCGCGGCCTGCGGCAACGGCGGCACCAGCGGACAGGGTGTCCCGACCGGAGCCGTGACCGGCACGGTGACCGTCGGCTCCAACCAGTCCGACGCCGTGCCGAAGGCGGCCGTCAAGGCGTACATGGATGCCTTCTCCAAGGCCAACGCGGGCACGACGGTCAAGATCAACACCGTCGACCACAACACGTTCCAGGAGAACATCAACAACTACCTGCAGGGCTCGCCCGACGACGTCTTCACGTGGTTCGCCGGCTACCGCATGCAGTTCTTCGCCCAGAAGGGCCTCGTCGGCGACATCTCCGACGTCTGGGCCAACATGCAGGGCATGAGCGACGCCATGAAGAAGGCGTCGACGGCCGAGGACGGCAAGCAGTACTTCGTGCCGATCACCAACTACCCGTGGGCGATCTTCTACCGCAAGAGCCTCTTCAAGGAGAAGGGCTACGAGGTCCCGAAGACCCTCGACGACCTCAACGCGCTCGGCGCCCAGATGAAGAAGGACGGCATCGACCCGATCGCCTTCGGCGACAAGGACGGCTGGCCGGCCATGGGCACCTTCGACCAGCTCAACCTGCGCGTCAACGGCTACGACTTCCACGTCAGCCTGATGGCGGGCAAGGAGGCCTGGACCGACCCCAAGGTCAAGAAGGTCTTCGACACCTGGGCCGGCATCCTGCCGATCCACCAGGCCGACTCGCTCGGGCGCACCTGGCAGGAGGCGGCGCAGTCGCTGCAGCAGAAGAAGTCCGGCATGTACCTGCTCGGCTCCTTCGTCGCCCAGCAGTTCGCCAAGGGTGCCGAGCAGGACGACCTCGACTTCTTCACCTTCCCCGAGATCGACTCGACGATCGGCACCGACGCCATCGAGGCCCCCATCGACGGCTACATGATGAGCGCTCGTCCCAAGAACGAGGCCGCGGCCAAGAAGCTGCTGCAGTACATCTCGCAGCCCGAGGCCCAGCTGCTCGCGCTCAAGGCCGACCCGAGCGTCATCGCGACGAACGACAAGGCCGACACGAGCGGCTACACGGCCCTGCAGAAGAAGTCGGTCGAGTTCGTGAAGTCCGCCAAGTCGATCGCCCAGTTCATGGACCGCGACACGCGCCCCGACTTCGCCTCGACGGTCATGATCCCCGCCATCCAGGACTTCATCAAGAACCCGAAGGACATCGACGGCCTCCTCACGAAGATCGAGGCCCAGAAGAAGAGCATCTTCACGTCCTGAGGAGGCATCGCCATGGCGACCACCCGAAAGTACAAGGGGATCGACCAGCTCTCCGGACGCGACAAGATCGTCGTCGCCCTGATGGTGGTCGTCCCGACCCTCGTCGTCCTGTGGCTCGTCTGGCTCCCGGCGATCGGCTCGGTCCTGCTCTCGTTCACGAACTGGGACGGGATCGGGCCGCACTCCGGCATCAAGACGGTCGGCTTCAAGAACTACCAGGACATCGCGACGATCTATCCGCCGTTCTGGCCGGCGATCCAGCACAACCTCATCTGGCTCGCGGTGATGTTCTTCATCGCGACGCCGCTGGGCATGCTCTTCGCGGTGCTCATCGACCGCGGCGCGGCCGGCACCCGCTTCTACCAGACGAGCATCTACCTGCCGGTCGTGCTGTCGCTGGCCCTCATCGGCTTCGTCTGGCAGCTGATCTACTCGCGTGACCAGGGGCTGCTCAACGCCATCACCGGGGGAACGACCGACTGGTACGGCGACCCGAGCGTCAACCTCTGGGCAGCCCTCGTCGCGGCCAGCTGGCGGCACGCCGGCTACATCATGCTGCTCTATCTGGCCGGGCTCAAGGGCGTCGACCCGTCGCTGCGCGAGGCGGCCAAGGTCGACGGCGCGAGCGAGACCACGACCTTCTTCCGGGTCGTCCTCCCCGTCATGCGACCGATCAACATCATCGTCCTCGTCGTCACCTTCATCGAGTCGCTCCGCGCGTTCGACCTCGTCTGGGTGATCAACAAGGGCCGCAACGGCCTCGAGCTGATCTCGACCCTCGTCACGCAGAACGTCGTCGGCGAGGCGAGCCGCATCGGCTTCGGCTCTGCCCTCGCGACGATCATGCTGGTCATCTCGAGCGTGCTCGTCTTCGTCTACCTGCGCATCGCCATGAAGGAGGACTGAGATGTCCGACCAGACACTGACCTCCAGCTCGGTCGATCCCGTGCGGGCGAGGGAGAACGCGCTGCTCCGCCCCCGCGAGGGCGGCGCGCGCTCCGGCCGGCGTTGGCTGCTGCCGGTCGTGCTCACGCTCGTCTCGCTGATCTGGCTCTTCCCGCTGCTCCTCGCCCTCGTCAACTCGTTCCGCGACTACGCCTACACGGCGAAGAACGGCTACATCTCGTGGGGCGGCTTCACGCTCGACAACTACAAGAACGCCTGGGACCAGGGCGACTTCGGCCTGCACTTCTGGAACTCGGCGATCATCACGGTTCCCGCCGTGCTGCTGACCCTCTTCCTGTCGGCGTGCGTCGCGTTCGTCGTCGCACGCTTCTCGTGGAGGATCAACCTGGCGCTGCTCGGTTTCTTCATGGCGGCGAACCTGTTGCCACCGCAGGCGCTCCTCATCCCCGTCTACCGGATGTTCCGGTCGATCGAGGTGCCGTTCTGGTTCAGCGAGTCGGGCACGCTGCTCAACAGCTTCCAGGGCCTCATCCTCGTCAACGTGGCCTTCCAGACGGGCTTCTGCGCCTTCGTGCTCAGCAACTACATGAAGGCGCTCCCCAAGGAGCTCTACGAGTCGGCGGTCATCGACGGCGCGGGCGTGACGAGGCAGTTCTTCCAGATCACGCTGCCGCTCTGCCGGCCGGCGCTCGCCGCCCTCGCGGTGCTCCAGACGACCTGGGTCTACAACGAGTTCTTCTGGGCCACGGTGCTGCTGCAGCAGGGCGACAAGTTCCCGGTGACGAGCTCGCTCAACAACCTGCGCGGGCAGTTCTTCACCGACAACAACCTGGTCGCCGCCGGGTCGATGATCGTCGCGATCCCGACCCTGGTGATCTTCTTCGTGCTCCAACGACACTTCGTCGCCGGGCTGACGCTCGGTGCGACCAAGGGATGACGTGACCGACCAGACCGCAGTCACCGCACCGTCCATCGTCCACATCGAGTCCGCCGGGACCGCGCGCGGGCTCGAGCCGCGGCCCGGCGGGTCGGGACTGCCCGAGGTGGTGCACTGGGGGCCTGCCCTGCCGGGAGGGGCGAGCACGTATGCCGCCCTGTCCGCGGTCACGACGGCACCGGCACCCCCCAGCGCCCTCGACGAGCCCTGGCCGCTCACGCTGCTCCCGGGTGAGGCTGACGGCTGGTCGGGCACTCCCGGCTGGGCCGGCCACCGGGCCGGCGGTTCCGGCGCGGTGCGCTGGGTCGACGTCACCTGCGAGGCGGAGGGCGCCACGGTCGTCACGCGCGCGAGCTCGCCCGACGGCATACGGCTCGAGCTGCGGCACGCCCTCGACGAGCACGGGGTGCTGCGCGTCGACGCTTCTGTCATGAGCACGTCCGACGACGCGGCGCCGCTCGACGTGGCGGCCCTCCGAGCGATCCTGCCCCTGCCGCTGCGCGCCGACGAGGTGCTCGACCTCACCGGACGCTGGTGCCGCGAGCGCTCGCCGCAGCGGAGCCGGCTCGACCACGGCACCCACTTGCGGGCTTCGCGCCGCGGACGCACCGGGCACGACGCGACCCTGCTCCTCATGGCGGGCACGCGCGGCTTCGACTGGCGGCACGGTGAGGTCTGGGCCGTTCACACCGCGTGGAGCGGCAACCACGAGCACCTCGTCGAGTCGCTGCCCGAGGGCGCCGGCCGGCACCACGCCGTCATCGGCGGCGGTGAGCTGCTCGCGCCCGGCGAGGTGCGCCTCGCGGCGGGGGAGACGTATGCCGCCCCGACGGTCGTCTTCGTCCACTCGACCGAGGGCCTCGACGGGCTGTCGCGCCGCCTCCACCGCAGCCTGCGCGCCCGCGCCGGGCACCCGTCGCGGCCGCGGCCGGTGGTGCTCAACACGTGGGAGGCCGTTTACTTCGACACCGACCTCGACCACCTGAAGTCGTTGGCCGACACGGCCGCTCGCATCGGCGTCGAACGGTTCGTCCTCGACGACGGTTGGTTCGGAGGCCGCCGCCACGACCGTGCCGGGCTCGGTGACTGGGTGGTCTCGCGGGACGTGTGGCCCGAGGGCATGGCGCCGCTCGTCGACCACGTCAAGGGCCTCGGCCTCGAGTTCGGACTGTGGTTCGAGCCCGAGATGGTCAACGAGGACAGCGACCTCGTGCGCGAGCACCCCGAGTGGGTGCTGGGGCCGGCCCAGGGCGCGCCCCGCGAGTGGCGCTGGCAGCAGCTGCTCGACCTCACGAACGACGCGGCATACGGGCAGCTGCTCGAGCGCATCAGCGCGCTCGTCGCGGAGTATGGCATCGACTACATCAAGTGGGACCACAACCGCGACCTGCTCGAGGCCGTGCACACCGTGGAGTCCGCCACTGGCCGGCGCGTCGACGCCCCCGCGGTCCACGAGCACACGCTCGCCTACTACCGGCTGCTCGACGACCTGCGCGCCCGCCATCCCGGGCTCGAGATCGAGTCGTGCAGCAGCGGCGGCGCGCGCGTCGACCTCGAGGTGCTCGACCACACCGACCGCATCTGGACGAGCGACTGCAACGACGCGCTCGAGCGGGCGAGCATCCAGCGCTGGACGAGCCTGCTCGTGCCGGCGGAGCTGATGGGCACCCACATCGGTCCGGCCGGCGCGCACACGACGCACCGCACGGTCGACCTCGGCTTCCGCATGCTCACCGCGCTGCAGGGCCACCCCGGGCTCGAGTGGGACATCACGACGTGCTCCGACGACGAGCTCGAGGCGCTGACGCGCTGGACGGCGCTCGCCCGCGAGCTGCGTCCGCTGCTGCACTCGGGCGACCTCGTGCGCTCCGAGACGCCCGACGGCACGGTGCTCGTCACCGGCACCGTCGACGCCGAGCGCGGCCACGCGGCCTACTCGGTGGCACGGCTCGTGACCGGACGCGACGCGGTGACCGGGTCGGTGCCGCTGCCGGGCCTCGACCCCGAGCGCACGTATGCCGTCCGGGTCCGCCCCGAGGCCGGCCTGCCCGCCGTCGTGCAGAACACCTACCCCGCCTGGTGGGAGCGTGCGCTCGACGGCGACGGCCTCGTCGTGCCGGGCGCGGTGCTCACCGAGGTCGGGCTGCCGGTGCCGGTCATCGGCCCCGCCCAGGGCTACCTCCTCGACGTCCGCGCCGTCTGACTCAGGGGGCCGTGGCGCAGTCGCGGCAGGTGCCGAGCAGGGCGGCGTGGCCGGTGTCGAGGACGAAACCGAGGTCGGTCCGCAGCCGGGCGGCCACGTCGTCGAAGACGTCGGGCGGCACGTCGAGCACCTTGCCGCAGACGTGGCACTGGACGTGCGCGTGGTGCCCGTGCTGGTGCCCGTGCAGGTGCACCGCAGCGGTCTCGGCCGGCTCGGCCGTCAGGTGGTAGACGGTCGCGGCCCCGCCGAGGTGCACGTGCGAGAGCACGCCGGAGTCGACGAGCGAGGTGAGCGTGCGGTAGACGGTGGCGCGGTGCACCGAAGGCTCCAGCTCGCCCACCCTGGCACCGATGTCCTCGGCGGTGAGGTGCTCGTCGGTGCTGTCTGCGGCGTCGACGACCCGCAGGACGGCATACCTCGCCGGGGTGAGGCGCTCACCGACCGCGCGCAGCCGCTCGACGGCCTGCGCGACGCGCGCGCTCTCGGGGCTGTTCGTCACGGGGACATCCTCGCAGCGGTCACGTCTCGCCCGCGCCGCTGCGCAGGAAGGCGAGCACTGCGAGCACCCGGCGGTTCGTCGTGTTGTCGTCGGACTCGAGGGGCAGCTTGCCGAAGATCGCCGCGATGTGCGCCTCGACCGTGCGCGGCGAGAGGAAGAGGCGCTCGCCGATGCCGACGTTGGACTTGCCCTCGGCCATGAGCGCCAGCACGTCACGCTCGCGCTCGGTCAGGGGGTCGAGCACGGACGTCTGGCGCCGCGTGGTGCTCATCAGCCGGTCGACCACCTCGGGGTCGACCACGGTGCCGCCGCGCGCGACGGCCTGGATGCCCTCGACGAGCGAGTCCACGTCGTCGACGCGGTCCTTGAGCAGGTAGCCGAGGCCGGCCGAGCCGTCGCGGAAGAGCTGCTGGGCCCACGTCGACTCCACGTAGGTGCTGAGCACCAGCACGCCCACGTCGGCGTGCGCGGCGCGCGTCGCGAGGGCCGCCCGGATGCCCTCGTCGCTGTGGTCGGGCGGGAGGCGTACGTCCTGGACGACGACGTGGGGACGATGCTGCTCGATGGCCGCCGGCAGGCCCGTCGCGTCGGGCAGCTCGGCGACGACGTCGAGGCCGCACGCCGCGAGCAGGCTGGCCAGCCCGCTGCGGAAGAGGGCCGAGTCGTCGACGAGCACCACGCGCAGGGCCGCGTCCGTCGGAGACGTCATCGCGACTGCTCCTCGTCGAGCGGGATCCGCGCGACGACCTCGCTGCCGTGCCGGTCCGGGTGCTCGCCGCACGGGTCGCTGTGCACCACGAGCGAGCCGTGGAGCGCGGTGAGCCGGTCGCGCAGCCCGACGAGCCCGCCGCCTGGCGCCAGGCGTGCACCGCCCACACCGTCGTCGCCGACCGAGACGAGGAGGGAGCCGTCGAGCTCGCGGATGCCGACGCGTACCCGGGTGGCCTGCGCGTGCTTGGCGGCGTTGGCGAGGGCCTCGGCCGTCGCGAAGTAGGCGGCCGCCTCGACCGCCGCTCGAGGCCGGGTGGCGGTCGTCGCCTCGTCGACGTCGAGGTCGACCCGGAAGGGTGCCGCCTCGCGGAGCGTCTGGACCGCGGGCACCAGGCCGCCCTGCGCGAGGGCCGCCGGATGGATGCCGTGGGCGAGCCGACGCAGCTCGGCGAGCGCGTCGCGCAGCTGGTGACGTGCCTCGCCGATGATGGTGCGGGCCTCGACCGTCTCGACGAGGTCGGCACGCGCGAGCAGGGCCGCGACAGCGAGGAACTGCTGCTGGGCGCCGTCGTGGAGGTTGCGCTCCATGCGCCGGCGCTCGTCGAGGGTGGCGGTGACGATGCGCGCGTTGGCCTCGGTGAGGGCGGCGAGGTTGGCCCGCAGCTCGGCGTTGAGGCGGGTGTTCTCGAGTCCGACGCGCGACGCCTCGAGAGCTGATCGCAGCAGGGCCTCGTCACCGATCGCCTTGGGGTTGTAGTCGACCCGGATGAGCGCGCGGCCCGCGTCATCGGTCACGACAGCCCGGGCCCGGTCGGCCGAGGGCTGTTCGGCTGACGGCTCCTCGGGCAGGCCGACGACGAGCGAGGGGTCGGCGAGCGCGCTGCGCAGGGCCGACTGGAGCTCCAGCGAGTCGCCGGAGCGCGCGGCCGCGACGACGCGTTCGGCGATGATCGTCCCGGCGGTGCGACGGCGGAGCAGGTCGGCGAGCAGCGCGACGGGGATCATCGCCGCACTGAGGTCGCGGGCGAGCGCCGCGTTGGTGTCGGGGATGAGCCGCGCCCAGTAGGCCTGGTCGAACGCCGCGGCGAACGAGCAGATGGCGGTGACGACGGCCAGCGGCGCGATCGACTGGCGGTTGAGGCCGATGGAGCTCGCCGCCCGCCACATGAGGATCACGCCGGTGAGCACGAGCAGGGCGGCGGTGGCGCCGCGCCCGATGCGCACGAAGACGACGTCGTGCCAGAAGGGGTCGAGCGCCAGGGTCGGGAACCCGTCGGGGCGGTGGAAACCGTCCTTGACCGAGCCCGAGGTGACCATCGCCCCGGCCCGGCTCACGATGCTCACCCCGAGCATCAGGAGCACGACGAAGCGTTCTCGGCTGCGCAGCCGGTGCCGCGGGTAGCGCAGCACGAGGGCGACGGCCGCCGGGAGGTAGACGGGCTCGAGGAGGAAGCCGAGCGACGACCAGCCGGACTCCGCGAAGTGCGGGTCGTTGAGGTCGCCGGGCACGATCGCCCAGGCGACGAGCAGGCAGGCCCAGCCGTTGATGCGCGGCAGGCCCGACGACAGCAGCGTGAGCCCGATGACCACGAACGAGAGCGTCGTCAGCCAGGTGATCGCGACGGCCGGCGCCTCGGTCGAGAGCCGCGGCGCGGACGTGGCGATCTTCACGACGAGTGCCGAGGTGCCGAAGAGCACCGCCCGCGTCGGGGTCAGCCGCAAGTACACGAGCGATTCTCCCGCGCGGCGCAGCGCAGGGCCACCGAGTTGCGCCAACCGGTCGGGTCTCGGTCGCTCGCTGCATCCGGCCGGTGCAGTCACTGCACGACCTCGTCGTCGTCGGCCAAGACGTGGGCACGGAAGGCGCGGTCCACGAGGTGGTGCCCGAGCTCGCGATAGGCCTCGAAGTCGAACTCGTCGAACATCTCGAAACGCTGGAGCGTGGAGGGGAAGTCGGGGTTGCGCAGGCGGTAGGACCTGAGGTCCCATGACGCGTCACGAGGCAGGACGCACCGGATGTAGACGATCTTCGTCACCGTGTCGCAGTCGGCGTACCTGGCCTCGCCCACGACGTGGCTCTGGAGGGGGTTGTCCCGTCCGCCTCGGAACAGGGGCGCCGGGTTGAGCCGGATCGTCACCTGGTCGTCCATCCGAGCCGTCGCGATCACGTCACCGAGCACGGGGAACTGGTCCTCCGCATCGCCGGTCCCGTCGAGCACGATGACAGCCCGGGGTCGTCGGCGCAGGCACTCGGCCAGCCCGAGGTTGTCGTAGTGGCCCCCGTCGGTGACGTAGAGGTACGGATAGTGGATGGAGACGCGTCCGTAGGCTTCGTTGACCACGTTGAGGGCGGTCGGTCTGTCGAACCGGCGGTTGAGCACCGCAGGGACGTCCATGAGGCGCTCTCGAAGTCGACGCCTCGCGACCGCCGGCGGAACCCGCTGGGGGTACTTCGGGTTGTGGATCCAGACGCCGAGCCTGATGTTGGCGAAGGCGAGCAGCAGGCGGTAAGCGCCGATGCGTTTGCTCTCGCGCCCCGCGGTGGGTGCCACCGCGGCGCCGGAGATCGCCGCAGCCATGGCCACGCCGAGCCGAGCCGGGGGCTTGTCGGACGCGGAGAGTCGATAGGTGTATCGGTCACTTCGCACGAGCGTGGGGCCGCCGGGCAGCTCGCTCTGGGTCAGACCGACCTGCTCACCCAGGACGAAGGGCGTGCCCCCGCGACCGGACGGCATCACGTCGCCCTCCTGGACGTTCGCAGTGGCCACGAGCGTGAGCCCCGGCCACCAGTCCTCGTGGGAAGCGCTCGGGCGTCCGCCCGTCGCCACCTCGTCGAGACGGATCTCGCGATCCGGCTGCTTGGCGAGCCCGGTTCCGTGGTCGAGGTAGGCGTACCGCAGCCGGTCGCGGTAGAAGCGGTGGACCGTGGACCATCCCGACGATCCCGTGAGCCGGAGCGCGACGAGGGTGACCACGGCCAGCACGAACCACCAGACCTGGTGCTGCCCCCCGAAGGCAGCGGTGGAGAACCAGGCCGCCACGACGGAGGTCACCGCCACGACGATCGCGACGAAGACGAGCACCGCGAGCAGGGGGGCGACCGCCTGGCGGAAGGCATCGAGCACCTTCCCGACGTTCGAGTCGGCAGGCTTGCTGACCATCCCCTTGACCATGCTCGAGACGAGTCCGCCGAGGGTGCCGAGGCTCGCCACGGCGGTCGCCCAGATCTGCAGGGTGCTGAGGGCATCGGTGCTGGGGGTGCCACGGACAGGGACCACGAACCCGTTGTGGAGCTGGACGGCCGCCCACGGCATGACGACGCAGAAGCCGAGGACTGCGAAGGCGAGCGCCAGCAGGCGCGAGGGCACGTTGCTGAACGAGGACCTCGACAGGGCCGCCGGCGCCCCGACCAGCACCCTGTAGAGCCTGCGGCCGGCGGCATACGAGGTGAACCTCTGCACCCGTTCGGTGAGGGAGGGCAGCGAGATGGCGACGGCGATGAGCACGACGACGCCGAACGGCACCAGCAGGGCCCTGCTCCCGACCCATTCCGGGAACGAGAGCTGCCAGGTGTTGCAGGCGGCCGGGAAGCCCCCGTCCTCGCACTTCGGGGGTCCGCCTGCCCTGGTGACCATGCCGGTGGTCACGAGGTACTGCCCGAGCAGCCACGCGACGATCACGACCGCTGTGCCAAGGATGAGCGTGCTCAGCGCGATGCCTGCGAGCAGGGCCACCCCGAGGTCGAACCGGGTGCGTCCCGGCTGGCCGATGTAGTTGGTGCGTCGGCGCAGCTCGTAGAGCTCGGCGCTTCCCGGCCCGAACGGTGTCCGGGTGCGCTGGGTTCCGCCGTCGAGCCCGAGACGATGGCGCATGACGGCGAAGGCAGCAGCTGCGTAGCCGCCCCCGCTCACGGCGACGACGGTGTGGGCGCGCTGGTACGCGCCCCCCTCGTGCAGCCGCTGCAGGCCGCCGAGGCAGAACGATGCCGACTTGATGCCACCCCCGGAGCAGCAGATGAGCAGGTCGCCGTCGCCGGGCAGGGACGGCTTCTCCTCGGGGCCGAGGAAGGTGCGTGCCGTGGCCAGCCCCGTCACCTGTAGCCGACGGATCGCGTAGTTGGCGCCGGCGAGTACGGTCAGCACCAGCAGGCCGATGCCGGTCGGTGAGGTGAGGAAGCGCCACACCAGCTCGCCGGTGCCGATGATCATCTCCCACGAGGGGTGGGACGCCGTCCTGAAGACGAAGTCGACGAGCACCACGAGGACCGAGACGAGAGCGACGCCGAGCAGGGTGAGGGCCTGCTCGACCCGGATCACCGCACCCTCCTCGACGAAGGACAGGTCGCGGCCCTGCTCCGGTTGCCCGTCGGTCATCTCACCCTCCCGGCTGGGCCCCCGCCCCTACGTCCTCGCCGCGCGTGCCCTGCGTGCCACGCGGCGAGGACCCCTTCATCAGAGTGTTGCGCCCCGAAGCCCTCGCGCATCCGTGTTTCCCCGCAATGACCTCGGCCACGTCCACCGCCCCGGGACCCGGCCCGGCGGCATACGGCAGACTCTCCTTCGTGCGCGCACTCACCAAGCTGTCCGCAGGCCCCGGCCTGGAGCTCGTCGACCGCCCTGAGCCCGAGTGCGGGCCCGCCGACGTCAAGATCCGCGTGCTGCGGGCCGGCATCTGCGGCACCGATCTGCACCTCGCGGGCTGGGACGACTGGGCCGAGTCGGTCGTCAAGCCGCCGCTCGTCATCGGCCACGAGTTCTACGGCGAGGTCGTGGAGGTCGGCGAGGACGTCACGGACGTCAAGGTCGGCGACCGGGCCTCCGGCGAGGGCCACATCGTGTGCGGCACGTGCCGCAACTGCCGCGCCGGTCGCCGTCACCTGTGCATCCGCACGAAGGGCATCGGCGTCAACCGCGACGGCGCGTTCGCCGACTACGTCGTCATCCCGGCGACCAACGCCTGGGTGCAGCCGGCCGACCTCGACCCCGACCTCGGCGCCGTCTTCGACCCGCTCGGCAACGCCACCCACACCGCCCTGCAGTGGCCGATGGTCGGCGAGGACGTCGTCATCACCGGCGGCGGGCCGATCGGCGTCATGGCGGCCGCGATCGCGCGCCACGCGGGCGCTCGCTACGTCGTCGTCAGCGACGCGAGCGACTACCGCCTGTCGCTCGCCGAGGCGGCCGGCGCCGACCTCACCATCAACGTCACCCGTGAGAGCCTCGCCGACGCGCAGCACCACCTCGGCATGAAGGAGGGCTTCGACATCGGTCTCGAGATGTCGGGCGCCGCGCCGGCCGTCACCGACCTCATCGCGAACATGAACCACGGGGGCCGCATCGCTCTGCTCGGCCTGCCGCACCAGTCCTACGACCTCGACTGGGGCAAGGTGATCACCCACATGATCACGCTCAAGGGCATCTACGGCCGCGAGATGTACGACACCTGGTACGCGATGTCGCAGATGATCGCGACCTCCGAGCGCTTCCGGGACGCCGTCGCCCAGGTCATCACCCACCGGTTCAAGGCGGAGCAGTGGGCGGAGGCCTTCGAGACCGCGCGGTCCGGCCAGTGCGGCAAGGTCGTCCTCGACTGGAGCTGAGAGGTTTGCGTATGCCGTCCGCCGACGACGCGAGCGCCCGTCCCCGGCCGCTCGTCCTCCTGCACGGGCTCGGGCAGTCGCCCATCGCCTGGCAGGACTTCGTGTCGGCGTTCGGCGGGGGGCGCCCGATGAGCGCCCCGTGGATGCGGGGCCTCAAGCCCAAGGACCCGGTCGGCTTCGACCTCGCCGCCGCGGCTGCCGGGGTGGCCGACGAGCTGGAGCTGCAGGGCGTGAAGCAGGCCGACTTCGTGGGGGTGTCGGTCGGCGCGAGCGTCGCCCTGCGCCTCGCCGTCGATCGGCCCGGGCTGGTCGGCCGGCTGGTGCTCGCCGGCGCGCTCGTGCGCCCGTCGAAGGGCGCGCTGCGGATGCAGCGGCTCGCGATGCGGCTGGTGCCCGAGAGCAAGCTCGTCGACGCGGGCGTCTCACGCCCGCGGATGCTCGCGGTGCTCGACGCGCTCAAGGGCTTCGACGGCACCGAGTCGCTGCGCCAGGTGACGGCGCCGGCGCTCGTCGTCGCCAGGTCGAAGGACAAGGCGGGGCTCACCGCGGCCCAGCAGCTCACGCAGCAGCTGCCGACCGCGCGACTGCACGTCGTCGACGGCGCCGGACCGCTGCTCAACACCGAGTCGGCGCGCGAGCTGGCCGACCTGACCCACGCGTTCCTCGACGAGCCGAGCGGCTGAGCGCGTCAGCAGAGGTTGATGCCGCCGGCGTCGAGCAGCTTGGAGACGACCTGGTCGTCGGTGATCGCCGGCACCATCCAGTCCTTGCCGGCCACGGACTTGACGCCCGTCCTGCACTCGAACGTGCTGACCCGCCGGTCGAGCTGCACGGCCTCGTCGTAGAACGCGGCCTCGACCTGCTTGCCGTCCGCTGTGCACGTGATCTTGTGCTCCGCGAGCGAGCCGTCGGAGTCACCGCTCGAGGGGCACACGAGCTCCGCGACGACGGCCCACGCCGGGTGCGCGGTCGCCTCGGGCGACTGGCTGGGCGGGGTGCCACCGCAGCCGGCCAGAGCCAGGACGGCGGCCGTGGCGGCGCAGGCGGGAGTCAGACGTCGGAGCACGAGAAGGTTCCCTGAGGGTGGGGGATGGAGGGAGGGCCGGGGCGGGGTCGCCGCGCCGAAAAACCCGGTCAACCCTAGTGCGGCCCACGCTCGCGCCCCAGTCGAGAACGTGCTCCCGAGCGTGGGCGAGTGACACAGTCAACACATGGCGCGACTGCTCTACACCACCATCGCCTCGCTCGACGGCTACGTCGCCGACTCCTCGGGCGCTTTCGACTGGGCGGCGCCGGACGCCGAGGTCCACGCCTTCGTCAACGACCTCGAGCGCGACGTCGGCACCTACCTCTGCGGCCGCCGGCTCTACGAGGTGATGGCCTACTGGGAGACCGCCGCCACCGACGGCGCCGGGGTCGAGCACGACTACGCGCGCATCTGGCAGGCCGCCGACAAGGTCGTCTACTCGCGCACGTTGACGCTGGTGGCGTCGGCGCGCACCACCCTCGAGCGCGACTTCGACCCGGCGGTCGTCGCGCGCTTCGTGGCCGACGCCGACCGCGACGTCAGCGTCGGTGGCCCGACCCTGGCGGCGCAGGCCCTGCGTGCCGGCATCGTCGACGAGGTGGCCCTCCTGCGGGTCCCTGTCGTGGTCGGCGGCGGCACGGCGAGCCTGCCCGACGGCATACGCCTCGACCTCGACCTGCTGGACGCCCGCCGCTTCACCGGCGGCACGACGTACGCGAGGTATGCCGTCAGGCGGTGACGGTGCCCGCACCGCCGTGCTGCCACGACGACCACCGCTCGACCTGCACCCGCACGAACGGACCCGCCGGCGGGTCGCCCGCGTACTGCGGGTACTTCGCCGCGAGGGCGCCGAGCACCCTGTCCAGCACGGCTTGGGTGCCGGGCGATCCGCCCTCAACGACAGACGCCCGGCCGTCTGCTCTTACCCACCAGAGACGGGTCCATTCGTCGTCGTAGTGGTCGACGAGGAGGCTGACCTTCGGGTTGGCCCGGATGTTGCGCAGCCGCCGGAGGTCCCGGGTCGACTTCGGCTTCTGGTCGACGGCGCTCCACACCTCGTCGCCGAGCACGACGAAGACGAGGGGCACCAGGTGCGGGATGCCGTCCGGCCCGACGGTGGCCAGCCTGGCCACCCGGGCTCGGGCGAAGAGCTGCGCCGCGTCGTCGTCCACCCCGGTGAGCCTAGGTGCCCTCGTCGAAGGTGCCTCGCCGGTCAAGCGGTGACGGTGATCTCGTGGATCTCGTCGGCCGGGTGCCCGGTGCGCTCGTGGATGCGCCTCACGGCATCCGCGCTAGGGCCCTCCGACAGGCAGAAGACGTGGCCGGTGTTGGGGTCGGCCCAGGCGTGCTTGAAGTTCACGCCCTCCTCGTCCTGGATGTCGAGGTCGGCCTGGTGCGCTGCCATCAGCGCCTCCGCGGTCACTCCCGGCATGTTGGTGTGGACGTCCATGAACTCGGCCATGCTCTCGCCTCGCTGGATCTCTGCCCCCGGGGAATGGATGCGGTCCACGCTACGCCGGGATGCCCGGTGGATGCGTCGTTTTCGGCGAGGTGGGCGAGGCCCTCGCAACGGCGTGCGGACGCGGCTTCCCGGCGGCATACGCTGGGTGACGCCACGTGCGCCCCCGCCACCCGACCGACCCGCGAAGGACACCGATGTACGGCTCAGTGAAGGACGAGATCACCGCGACGCTGCAGGAGATCCGCGACGCCGGCCTCTACAAGAACGAGCGCGAGCTGACCTCGCCGCAGTCGGCCCACGTGACGACGCTCAAGGCCGAGGCGCTCAACTTCTGCGCCAACAACTACCTTGGGCTGGCCAACGACCCCGGCGTCATCGAGGCCTCGAAGAAGGCGCTCGACCAGTGGGGCTTCGGCATGGCGTCGGTGCGCTTCATCTGCGGCACCCAGACGCTGCACACCTCGCTCGAGGCGCGCATCAGCGAGTTCCTCGGCACGGAGGCGACGATCCTCTACTCCTCGTGCTTCGACGCCAACGGTGGTGTCTTCGAGGTGCTCTTCGGCGCCGAGGACGCGATCATCAGCGACGAGCTCAACCACGCGTCGATCATCGACGGCATCCGCCTGTGCAAGGCGATGCGCTACCGCTACAAGAACGCCGACATGACCGACCTGCGCGCCCAGCTCGAGGCGGCTCAGGCGGCAGGTGCCAAGCGCAAGGTCGTCGTCACCGACGGCGTCTTCTCGATGGACGGGTCGTACGCGCCGCTCGACGAGATCTGCGACCTGGCCGAGGAGTTCGGCGCCATGGTCTTCGTCGACGACTCCCACGCCGTCGGCTTCGTCGGCGACGGGGGCCGCGGCACGCCCGAGCTCTTCGGCGTCATGGATCGCGTCGACATCGTCACCGGCACGCTGGGCAAGGCCCTCGGCGGTGCGAGCGGCGGCTACGTGTCGAGCCACCGCGAGGTCGTCGAGCTGCTGCGCCAGCGCTCGCGGCCCTACCTCTTCAGCAACTCCGTGGCGCCGTCGGTCGTGGCCGGCTCGATGGCGGCGCTCGAGCTCGTCGAGAGCTCGGCCGAGAAGCGCGAGACCCTCAAGGCGAACACGGCGCTCTTCCACTCGCTCATGACCGAGGCGGGCTTCGAGCTGCTGCCGGGCACGCACCCCATTCGCCCGGTCATGTTCCCGGGCGAGGACGGCGCCCGCCGCGCAGCCGAGATCGCCGACCACATGCTGGGCAACGGCGTCTACGTCATCGCCTTCAGCTTCCCGGTCGTGCCCCGCGGCAAGGCCCGCATCCGCGTGCAGCTCTCGGCGGCGCACTCGGAGGCGGACGTGCGCGCCTGCGTGGACGCGTTCGTGGCCGCGCGCGACGCGGTCGGCTGAGGCTGCAGTACGCGTCGCGGCTCGTGGTGAGCGCAAGGGCTCTTTGTCAGCGACAGACCGCTGACGGAGAGCCCGACCGCTCACGAAACGACCGAACAGGTCTAGACCGGCGGGTCGGCCGGCAGGTCCCGCAGCCACGGCCGGCTGAGGGTGAAGCGGCGACCGGAGATCTCGTCTACCTGGATCGCGACGACGACGGTCTTCGGCGTGCCGACCCAGGGCCGCACCGGCAGCCGCTCGGCGACGTAGGCCGCCTGGCCCTCGAGGACGTGCGCGCGCCCACGGCAGATCACGCTCGTCGCGTGGTCGCCCGAGACCTCGTCGACCTCGAAGGCGACGTCGTTGTTGGACGTCACCCCGAAGAGCTTGCTGCCCTCGGCCGTCATGAACACGAGGCGCTCGCCGTCGACCGCGTAGTTGATGGGGACGATGTGCACCTCTCCCACGAGGTGGAAGGCCAGGCGCCCGAACTCGCGCTCACGCAGGAAACCCCACGACTGCTCCGGGTGCAGCTCCTGGACCATGTTGCTGTACGGGTCGGTGTGCATGGTGTCGGACATGGTGGCCTCCTCCGGGTCGCATCGGGCGAGAGCTCGACTACTACGAATTGTAGGAGGTCTGGCTGGGCCCTGCCCAGCCTCGGGCCCACCCTCGTGGCGAGGCTCGCGTCACACGCCGCGCGCGCCGCGTGCGATTGACTGGCCCCATGGACTTCTACAGCTCCTACGCCCAGGGGTTCGCCCGCGTCGCCGCCTGCACCCTGCCGATCGTCGCGGTCGACCCCGAGCGCAACGCCGACGCCGTGATCGCCGAGGCCCGTGACCTCGCCGACGAGGGCGTGGCGCTGGCGATCTTCCCCGAGCTGTGCCTGTCCGGCTACGCCATCGACGACCTCTTCCTGCAGGACCCCCTGCTCGACGCCGTCGACGACGCCCTCGCCCGCATCGCCGAGGCCACGGCCGACCTCACGACCGTGATCGTCGTCGGTGCGCCACTGGAGAAGGGCTCACGCGTCTACAACTGCGGCGTCGTCATCCATGCCGGGCGCATCGTCGGTGTCGCCCCGAAGTCCTACCTGCCGACGTACCGCGAGTTCTACGAGCGGCGGCACTTCGCCCCGGGCGACGACCAGCGCGGGCAGACGATCGACGTGGCCGGCGACCGCGTGCCCTTCGGGCCGGACCTGCTCTTCAAGGCCACCGACGTGCCGGGCTTCGTGCTGCACGTCGAGGTGTGCGAGGACATGTGGGTCCCCGTGCCACCGAGCCACGAGGCGGCCCGCGCCGGGGCGACGGTGCTCACCAACCAGTCCGGCTCGCCGATCACGGTGAGCCGCGCCGCGGACCGCCACCTGCTGGCCCGGAGCGCCTCGGCCCGCTGCATCGCGGCCTACCTCTACGCCGCCGCCGGCGAGGGCGAGAGCTCGACCGACCTGTCGTGGGACGGCATGACGATGGTCTACGAGAACGGTGCGCTGCTGGCCGAGAGCGAGCGGTTCCCCGAGGGCCCGCGCCGGTCGGTCGCCGACATCGACCTCGACCTGCTGCGCCAGGACCGGCAGCGGCAGGGCACGTTCGACGACAACCGGCGCACGCTGGCCGACCGCACGAGCGGCTTCCGCACCGTCGAGCTCGAGCTGTCGCCGCCCACCGGCGACATCGGCCTGCTCCGCAAGGTCGACCGCTTCCCCTTCGTCCCCGACGACGAGGCGCGGCTCGCGCTCGACTGCTACGAGGCGTACAACATCCAGGTCTCGGGCCTCGAGCAGCGTCTGCGCGCCATCGGCCAGCCGAAGGTCGTCATCGGCGTCAGCGGTGGCCTCGACTCCACGCACGCGCTCATCGTCGCGGCCAAGGCCATGGACCGGCTGGACCGGCCCCGCGGCGACATCCTCGCCTTCACGATGCCCGGCTTCGCGACGAGCGACCACACGAAGAGCAACGCCATCGCCCTCATGGAGTCGCTCGACGTCACGTGGGAGGAGCTCGACATCCGGCCCGCCGCGACGCAGATGCTCTCGGCGATGGGCCATCCGTTCGGCCGCGGCGAGGAGGTCTACGACGTCACCTTCGAGAACGTCCAGGCCGGGCTGCGCACCGACTACCTCTTCCGCATCGCCAACCAGCGCGGCGGCATCGTGCTCGGCACCGGCGACCTCTCGGAGCTCGCCCTCGGGTGGTGCACCTACGGCGTCGGCGACCAGATGAGCCACTACGGCGTGAACTCCGGCGTGCCGAAGACACTGATGCAGCACCTCATCCGCTGGGTCGTCTCGTCGCACCAGTTCGAGGACCACGTCGGCGAGACGCTCCTGTCGATCCTCGACACCGAGATCTCGCCCGAGCTCGTCCCCGCCAAGGAGGGCGAGAAGCCGCAGAGCACCCAGGCGAAGATCGGGCCGTACGCGCTGCAGGACTTCACCCTCTTCCACGTGCTGCGCCGCGGCTACCGCCCTTCGAAGATCGCCTACCTCGCCTGGAACGCGTGGCACGACAGCGATGCGGGCGACTGGCCCCCCGGCTATCCCGAGGCCGAGCGCGCGGCCTACGACCTCGCGACGATCCGCCGGTGGCTCGAGGTCTTCGTCAAGCGCTACTTCGCCAACCAGTTCAAGCGCTCGGCGCTGCCCAACGGGCCCAAGGTCGTCGCCGGCGGCTCGCTCTCTCCCCGCGGGGACTGGCGTATGCCGTCCGACGCGACGTCGGTGGCGTGGTTGAGTGAGCTCGACGCGAATGTGCCTGAGAAGTGAGGGAGTCCGAGTGGCGAGTGCAGTGACGGTCCGCGACTATGTCGACGCGGACTGGCCGCAGGTGTGGCCCATCATCGAGCAGGTCGTGCGGGCCGGAGACACCTTCCCGTACCCGACCGACCTCTCCGAGGCGGACGCCCGCTCCCTCTGGCTCGAGAACGGACCCGGCGGCCGGGCGAGCGTCGCCGTCGACGGTGACCGGGTGCTCGGCACCGCCAAGATGGGGCGCAACCGTCCGGGTCCGGGCGCGCACGTCTCGACGGCCAGCTACATGGTCGCTGCCGACGCGCGGGGCCTCGGCGTGGGGCGCGCGCTGGTCGTCGACTCGATCGACTGGGCCCGCGAGTCCGGTTATGCCGCAATGCAGTTCAACGCCGTGGTGGCGACGAACAAGAGCGCCGTGCGGCTCTACGAGAGCCTCGGCTTCACCGTGATCGGCACCGTGCCCCGGGCCCACGAGCTGCCGTCGGGCGAGCGCGTGGGCCTCAGCATCATGCACCTCGACCTCTAGGGCGAGGTCCCGTCAGGCGTCGGCCAGCGACCGCCGCAGCAGCTCGACGAGCGCGTCGAGCTGCACCGTGTCGCCGCTCGCCACGTCGACGTCCGAGCCGTCGAGCGCGCGCGCCGCGAGGCCCTGCTTGGCGTCGATGAGCTCGGCGATGCGCGAGTCGATGGTGCCGGCGGCGAGCAGGCGCCAGGCGGTGACCGGCTCGTCCTGCCCGATGCGGTGCACGCGGTCGATGGCCTGCTGCTGCTCGGCAGCGGTCCACGAGAGCTCGGCGAGCACGACGTTGGACGCGGCGTGCAGGTTGATGCCGACACCGGCGGCGAGCAGCGAGCACACCGCGACCGACACCTCGGGGTCCTTCTGGAAGCCGTCGATGGCGTCGGTGCGCTGCTTGGTCGTCTGCTCGCCCCGGATCGACACGGTGCGCAGGCCGGCCTCGGCGAGCACCTGCTCGGCGGTGTCCATGACGTCGATGTGCTTGGCGAAGAGCACGACCTTGCCGACCGAGTGCGACAGCTGCGCCGCGTAGTCGGCCGCGAGTCGCGCCTTGGCCTGGCCGATGCGGCGCACCAGGCTGAAGACGCTCTCGGTGTTCTTGCCGTCGGACTTCTCGCCGGAGCCGGCCCGCAGCTCACCCGCGGCGACCCGACGCATGAGCGCCTCGTCCGGCTCGCCGGGGATCTCGGTGGCGTTGGCCTCGGCGAGGAACGAGCGGTAGCGGCGGGCGAGCTTGTCGCCCAGAGCCTTCTCGGCCGCACGGATGGAGCGGCCGAGGTCGTCGTCGAGCTCGACCGTGATGTCGGCGATGCGCTTGTCGGGCAGGTCCTTCGCGACGTCGACCTTGCGCCGGCGCACGATGCCCTGGTCGATGACGACCTGACGGGCCTCGGGGTAGAAGCCGCGGTCGGCGGGCGTCAGGCCGATGCCGTCGAGCTCGCGCACGATCTCGGGGGCCGGCTTGCCGTCCTTGATCCAGCCGAGGAAGCGCCAGATCGCGTCGAAGTCCTTGACGTCGTTGATGAGCGGCGTGCCGGTCAGGGCGATGAGCAGCGGGTCGCCGCCGGGGGTCGTCGCACGCAGCCGGTCGCCGAGGGCGAGCACCTGCTGGGAGCGCTGCGACCCGAGGTTCTTGATGAAGTGCGCCTCGTCGACGACCATCGATCGGAAGCCGAAGCTCGACAGCCACCCGAAGTGCCGGTCGAGGATCTCGTAGTTGACGACGAAGACGTCGGCGAAGGCGTCGACGTCGTTGCCGTCTCCGTGGATGACGGTGACGCGACGCTGCGGCGTCCACCGCTCGACCTCGCGCGCCCAGTTGATCTTCACGACGTTGGGCACGACGGCGAGCATCGGGTAGGCGTTCGCGATCGAGGCCGCCATCACCGACTGCGCCGTCTTGCCGAGGCCGGGCTCGTCGGCGAGCAGGAAGGTGCGGTGGCCCTCCTGGACGCTCTGGAGGAAGCGCGACTGGTGGACCATGAGCTGCGACCCGGGCGGTGAGAACCGGTCGATCTGCGGCTTGGGCGGCAGCTCCATCGAGGCGGCCTCGCCGCCGGCGCCCTGCTCGAAGGCGCGGTAGAGCGGGCTGAGCAGGTCCCACCCGGCGAGGCGGCCGGGCAGGTACTCCTGCTGGCCCCGGCCGAGGTCGGGGCTGAGGAACGGGTTGGCGAGGGCGCGCGACGGCACCGACTGGGGCATGACCTGGCGCGCCGCGATCTGCGGCGGCACCACGGGCCGCGGCGGCTCGGGGGCCTGGATGACGAGGTCCTCCTCGGCGAGCTCGGCGCCCGACTCGAGCAGCCAGTCGCGGCGCATCTGCTGCGCGGCCGGCCCCGGCTTGGCGTTGGCGTCGAGCAGCGTCAGCAGGCTCGTGTCGCGGGCCGCGATCTGGGCGAGGATCGTCGCGATGCCGTCGAGGCGCTTCAGCAGGTCGGCGCGGGTGCCGCCGGGGATCGAGGCGTCGTCGCGCACGCGGGCGCGCTCGGAGCGCATGAGCAGGGCGACGACGAGGAACTTGGTCCGGTTCGTCGGGCTGGCCTTGCCCTTGCTCGACACCCGGGACTCGACCTCGCGCACCCTGCGGGCGAGCACGGGGATGAGCGGTGCGGGGTCGTCCTTGCGCTGGTTCTGCCCCTGGCCGTCGGGTCGGCGGCGGACGCGCGTTGCCATGTTCCTCCTGATGACGCGGCGGACGCGGGCCCGAAGCCCGGAACGGCACCCTCACCCAGCTCGAACGGGTGACGCGGTGTCGGCGGCGGACTCGGCCCGAGTCCCGGTGGACGCGCCATCGCGCGCCCGACGTCCCCGGCCGGCATACGGCGTCGGCACCACGAACGGGCCGCTGGGGACAGCTCGACTCTACAGCCCGCTGGGCGTGGTCGGTGCCGTATGCCGCGTGCGTGGCGTCGCGAGGGCGGCCCGCTCAGCCCAGGTTGACCCCGACGAGCGCGCCGATGGCGTACGTGACGGCCATGGCGGCGAGGCCGCCGGCCACGTTGCGCGCGATGGCCCGCGGGACGGGGCTGCGGCCGAGCCGGGCGCTGACCCAGCCGGTCAGTGCCAGAGCGACCGCGACGCTGATGACGGTGACGTGGATGCGGATGCTCTGGGGGCTGAAGGTGATGGTCAGCAGCGGCAGGAGCGCGCCGACGACGAAGGCCACCATCGAGGCGCCGGCGGCGTGCCACGGGCTCGTGAGGTTGTCGGGGTCGATGCCGAGCTCGGCCTCGGCGTGCGCGGCGAGAGCGTCGTGCGCCGTGAGCTCGCGGGCCACGTCGGTGGCCAGGCCCCGGCTGAGGCCCTTGGCCTCGTAGAGCTGGGTCAGCTCCTCGAGCTCGCCGTCGGGGTCGTCGTGCAGCTCCTGCTTCTCGAGCCGGATGAGGGCGCGCTCGGAGTCACGCTGGGTGCTGACCGAGACGTACTCGCCCGCGGCCATGGACATCGCGCCCGCAGCCAGGGCGGCGATGCCGGCGAGCACGATGGCGCCGCGGTCGTCGCTCGCGCTGGCGAAGCCGACGACGACACCCGCTGTCGAGACGATGCCGTCGTTGGCGCCGAGCACACCCGCGCGCAGCCAGTTGAGCCGGGCGCCGACGCTGTCGTCGTGGGGTTCTTCGCGGGCGTCGAGGTCGCCGGGAAGCTGGGTCACGCGAGCTCCGATCGGAGAGGACAGGTCGACCCGATCGTAGGTCCGCGGCGTGAGATCCGGGCGAGCGGCCCCGGAATGGGCGAGGATCGGGGCATGTCGGGAATTCCGGGCGAAGACGGCACCGTGGGGGAGGACCTCTTCCGCTGGATGGTCGCCGCGTCCCCGGACGGCCTGTGGGTCTTCGACGAGGACGGCCGGACGATCTTCGCCAACGCCCGGATGGCCCGGATGCTCGGTCGCGACCCCGGCGACATGGTGGGCTTCTCCGTCTTCGACGCGGTCGACGACGTCGGGAAGGTGCAGTTCCGCCAGCACCTCGACGAGCTCGCGACGCGCGGTGAGCCGGGCGACAACCTCGAGTGCAGCCTGCTCGACTCGCGCGGCCGGCGGTTCTGGGCCCTCGTGTCGCACACCCCGCTCGTCGACGAGACCGGCCGGCGCCGGGGCTGGATGCACCGGGTCAGCGAGCACAGCGCGCAGCGCAAGCTCCTCGACCAGCTCGCCGAGGCGCAGGCCATCGCGAAGATCGGCAGCTGGGAGTGGGACGTCGGCAGCGACCGTGTCTCGTGGTCCGACGAGCTCTACCGCATCTACGGCATGGACCGCAGCGAGCTGGCCCCCACCTACGAGGGCTTCCTCGCCCGCATCCACCCCGACGACCGGGCTCACGTGGCCGAGACCGTGGGTGCGGCGGTCGCCTCCGAGGACTCCTTCGAGTTCGACGCGCGGGTGCTGCGCACCGGCGGCGAGACCGGCTGGATCCGCGGCCGCGGGCTCGTCACCCGCGACCCCGAGGGCAACGCCATCCGCATGGGCGGCACCGCCCACGACATCACCGAGCAGAAGGACGCCGAGCAGGCGCTCGGCCTGGTCACCGCGCTGGCGACCGCCGCCAACGAGTCGGCGACGCTCGACGAGGCCCTGCCTGCCGTTCTCGTCGAGGTCGCCAGGCACACCACATGGCGCCCGGTGCTGGCGACCGTCCTCGACCCAGAGGGGGCTCTCGGTGCGCCGATCGTCCCGGCTGACGGCACCGAGGTGAGCACGCTCCCCGTCGAGGTCGGCATGGACTTCGCGGCCCGCGCCGCCGCCGACCGCACCGTCGTCGCCGACGCGTCGCCTTCGGGGTCGGTCATCGTGGCCGTGCCTGTCGTCGCGGAGGACCGCGTCGCCTGTGTCGTCGTGCTCGACATGCGCAACAGCGCGCCGCCCGTCGCGTCCGACGCCGCGACGATCGCACAGCTCACCGCGCTCTTCGCCCGGGTCGCCGACCGCGAGTGGACGGCCCAGCGGCTCGCCGACGCGCGTGACGCCGCCATGGATGCCTCGCGCGCGAAGTCGGAGTTCCTCGCGACGATGAGCCACGAGATCCGCACGCCCCTCAACGGCGTCATCGGCCTCTCCGAGCTGCTCGGCCGCACCGAGCTGACCCCGCACCAGCGGCGCCTCTCCGACGGCATCGACCAGGCGGGCCGTGTCCTGCTCGAGCTCGTCAACGACATCCTCGACCTGTCCAAGATCGAGGCCGGGCGCCTCGAGCTCGAGACCGTCGACTTCGACCCTGCGGCGGTGCTCGAGCGCGGCGTGGCGCTCCTCGCCGAGCGCGCCCGCGCCAAGTCGCTCAACCTGTCGGTGACCCACTCGGCCGACGTGCCGCTCATGGTCTCGGGCGACCCGGTGCGCTTCGGGCAGGTCATCGCCAACCTCACCACCAACGCCGTCAAGTTCACCGACACGGGCAGCGTCTCGGCGCACCTGTCGCTCGAGCGCCAGACGGCGGCCGGGCCGGTGCTGCGCGTCGAGGTCACCGACACCGGGCCGGGCATCTCGCCCCAGGTGCGCTCGCGGCTCTTCGAGTCCTTCTCGCAGGGCGACTCGTCCACGACGCGCGAGTACGGCGGCACCGGTCTCGGCCTGGCCATCAGCCGGCAGATCGTCACGGCCTTCGGCGGCGAGATCGGCGTGGACAGCGAGCCGGGGCGGGGCAGCACCTTCTGGTTCACCGCTGCGTTCGCGGCCGGGTCGACGGGCGGCCTCGGCCGCACCGAGTCGCAGGTCGCGGCCGTGTCGGGCCTGCGTGCGCTCGTCGTGGGCGCCAACGTGGCCCACCGCCGGCGCGTCGAGGAGCAGCTCGCCGCCTGGTCGATGTCGGTGACGTCGGCGTCGACGGGCGTGGAGGGCCTCGTGCAGCTCGACCGGGCCGACCGTGGCGGTTCGCCGGTCGACGTCGTGGTGCTCGACGACCCCGGCACGGGCGTCGGTGCGCTCGAGGTGGCTCGGATGATCCGCTCCGACGAGCGCTTCGTGGGCGTACGCGTCGTGCTCGTGTGTGCGCAGGTGCCGCCACCCGACGTGACGACCCTGAGCGACTCGGGCGTCGACTCGACGCTCACCGCGCCGGTCATGCCGTCGGCCCTCTTCGACACCATGGCCGACGTCGCCGGACGCCACCTGGTGCTGCCCCACGCCGTGGCTGCGGCAGGGGTTGCAGGCGCGACCGTGGTGGTGCCGCCGGGTGCCGACGGTCCGCTCGGAACGGTGCTCGTCGTCGAGGACAACGAGATCAACCAGCTCGTCGCCAAGGGCATCCTCGAGAGCCTCGGGTATGCCGTGGTGCTCGCCGGGAACGGCGTCGAGGGGGTGACCGCCCACCGCGACCAGGGCGGCGAGCTCGCGGCCGTGCTGATGGACTGCCAGATGCCGCAGATGGACGGCTACGAGGCCACCCGTGAGATCCGCGCGCAGGAGCCGGTCGGCCATCGGCTGCCCGTCATCGCGATGACGGCATCGGCGATCGCCGGCGAGCGTGAGCGCTGCCTGCAGGCCGGCATGGACGACTTCCTGACCAAGCCGATCGACGTCGCCCTGCTCGCCTCCACGCTGCAACGGTGGACCGGTGGGACGCGCCGCGCCCAGCCACCAGCAGCCGCGAGGCCCGCCGAGCCGGCACCCTCGACCCCACCACCGCCGCCTCCCGTCCTCGACGACCGGCGGCTCGCCGAGCTGCGCGACCTCGAGCCCGGTGACCCGTCGCTGCTGCTGCGCTTCATCGACCGCTTCGGCGAGGGGGCCCGTCAGCGGGTCACCGACCTGCGCGCCGCGCACACCGAGGGTGACGCCGAGAGCCAGGGCCGCATCGCGCACGGTCTCAAGGGGTCCGCCTCCAACCTCGGCGCCGCGGTGCTCGCCGACGTGTGCAAGCAGGTCGAGGACCTCGGCGCAGCCGGGCACCTCGCCGACGAAGCCCTCGTCGCCCAGGTCGAGGACGAGGTCGACCGGGCGACGAGGGCGCTCGAGGGATACGCAGCCGGGCTGCGCGCGACGCGCTGAGCCAGCGGCACGCGTACACCGCTGACGCGCCGGTCAGGTGGTCCTGCTGCCTCCGGAGGTGCCGTCGTCCGAACCGGTGCTGTCGTCCGAGAACGGGTCGACGCCCTGACCCAGCTGGTTGAGCAGGTCCTGCGGGTCGAGCTGGCTCAGCTGGTTCGGATCGATGCCGCCGAGGCCACCACCCGGTATGCCGTTCTGCAGGTTGGGCAGCTGCTGCCCGTTCTGGCCCTGCTGGCTGGGAAGCTGCTGGTTGGGGAGCTGCTGGTTCTGCCGGCCGAAGCCGCCCTGGCCGTTGCCCCCGGGGAACTGGAAGCTGCGGCCTCCACCCGGACCGCGGAACGAGTCTCCGTCCGACGAGCCTGCGGGCATTGCTGCAGCAGCGCCGATCGCACCGGCCGAGGCCAGCACGAGCGCGAGACCAGCGGTGACGGCGGTCTTCTTCGCGCTCCAGCGACCCGCAGGGTCGGTCCGCTGCGGGAGGCCGGTGGCCGCCACCGGGACCGACGGGCCCGCGATGGGGCCGGGGGCCTCGGGAGCGGGCATGCCGGCATACGCGTAGGGGGTGCTCGGCGGCGTCACGGGAAGCTCGCTCGTCGGCGCGGACGCCGGGAGGGCCTGGGTGTCCTGCCGGTTCGGGTCGAACTGCGGCAGGTTCGGCCGCGGCTGCTCGGCCGGGCCCGGGGTAGTGGACTCGTTGCTCATGACAGCAACGGTCGAACCGCTGCCTGTGCGGGTGCTGTGGCTCACCCGTCGGGGTGCTGGGTCTTCGGGACAGGCGCTCCACAGGATTCGCACAGGGATGTGCTGGTCACCGCACAGTCCCACAGGCTTCACTGGATGGCATGAGCGAGAAGACCAAGCCCGCAGCGGCCCGCCTCCAGCGCCTCGACGGCTCCCCGGTGCGGGTGCTCGTCGTGGACGACGAGGCCAACCTCACCGAGCTGCTCGGCATGGCGCTGCGCTACGAGGGCTGGGACGTGCGGGCCGCCGGCACCGGCATGGAGGCCGTGCGGGCCGCCCGCGAGTTCGACCCCGACGCGGTGGTCCTCGACATGATGCTCCCCGACTTCGACGGGCTCGAGGTGCTGCGACGCATGCGCGCCGACAACAGCAACGTGCCGGTCCTCTTCCTCACCGCCAAGGACGCCGTGGAGGACCGCGTCTCGGGCCTCACCGCGGGCGGCGACGACTACGTCACCAAGCCCTTCTCGCTCGAGGAGGTCGTGGCCCGCGTGCGCGCGCTCATGCGGCGCACCACCGTCGCCGTCTCGTCGTCCGACTCGGTGCTCGTCGTCGGTGATCTGACCCTCGACGAGGACAGCCACGAGGTCATGCGTGCCGGTGACGAGATCCACCTGACCGCAACGGAGTTCGAACTGCTGCGCTATCTCATGCGCAACCCCAAGCGCGTGCTGTCGAAGGCCCAGATCCTCGACCGCGTCTGGAACTACGACTTCGGTGGCCAGGCCAACGTCGTCGAGCTCTACATCTCGTACCTCCGCAAGAAGATCGACGCGGGTCGCGAGCCGATGATCCACACGATGCGAGGGGCTGGTTATGTCCTCAAGCCGGCCGTCTGACGCGCCCGTCGAGAAGTACGACCGTCCCGAGCGCGCGGACCGTCCCGACCCGGCCGATTTGCCCGATGCCGACGGGGCGCCTGCCCCTGACCTGCGCGGTCCGGAGGTCGGCTTCACCGACGAGCCCGCCGACCAGCGCACCGACGACACGCGAACGTATGCCGTCCCGCTCGCTCCCGCCGCCGGATTGCCTTCCGGTGCCGAACCCTCCGAGGAGCCCGCAGAAGACCAGCGCACCCTGCGAGAGCGCCTCGCCGAGGCCCAGGACCGGGTGCGGCCGTGGTCGGCGTGGACGCTGCGCGCCAAGCTCGTCGCCTCGATGCTCGTCCTGTTCACGGTCATCGGCGTTGCGACGGGCGCCTTCACGGTGCTCGCCCTCAGCCGTCAGCTCACCAACCAGGTGGATGACCAGCTGATGACATCGATGAGCCGTCAGCTCAGCGATCCCCGTGGAGTCGACTTCGGTACGCGCCAGGACGAGCACGGGCCGCGGGGACCCGGCGACGAAGGTCTCGTGGCGATCCTTCCCACCTCGACACGGACCATCCCGCAGGCCCTGGGCCGGGTGAGCACAGGTGCCCAGCAGCCCGTCCCCCTGACGGCTACGCAGCTCGCCCAGCTGCAGAACGCCGGCCTGCGCGGCGACGCGGCCAACATCGAGATATCAGGTCTCGGTACGTACCGGGTGCAGGCCCGCACCGTCTTCGTCGACAGCGTGCCCGTTGGCGTCTTCGTGGTGGGTCTACCGATGGACCGGACCGAACGGACCATCGGCCAGATGGTGGTGGTCGCGGCGATGACGGTCGCGGCGGGCATCATCCTCGTCGCTCTGATCGGGACGTGGCTGGTGAGGCGCAACCTCGAGCCGCTGCGGCGCGTGGCCGCGACCGCGACGAAGGTCTCGCGCATGCCCCTGGACTCGGGCAAGGTCGCGCTCGCCGAGCGCGTCGACGTCGCCGACACCGACACGCGTACCGAGGTGGGCCAGGTCGGCGCCGCGTTCAACGAGATGCTCGACCACGTCGACGAGGCGCTCAACGCCCGGCACCAGAGCGAGCAGCGGGTGCGCCAGTTCGTGGCCGACGCCTCGCACGAGCTGCGCACGCCGCTCGCGTCGATCAAGGGCTACGCCGAGCTGTCGCGCCGAGAGCCGAACGCCGTGCCGCAGAACGTGACCCACGCGATGGGCCGCATCGAGTCCGAGGCGAACCGGATGAGCTCGCTCGTCGAGGACCTCCTGCTGCTCGCGCGCCTCGACGCCGGCCGCCCGCTCGAGGAGGCGCCCGTCGACGTGTCGATGCTCGTCATCAATGCCGTCAGCGACGCGCACGCCGCCTCGCCAGGCCACCGGTGGGACCTCGACCTGCCGCCCGAGCCGGTGGAGGTGCGCGGAGACGCGGCCCGCCTGCACCAGGTCGTGGCGAACCTCCTCGGCAACGCCCGCACGCACACGCCCGACGGCACCCGCGTCACGACGTCGGTTCGCCCCGAGGGCGAGTGGGTCCGCGTGGCGGTCCACGACGACGGTCCCGGTGTGCCGGAGACCTTGCAGCCCAACGTCTTCGAGCGTTTCGCCCGCGGCGATGACGCGCGCGTGAGAGCCGGCGGGAGCACCGGCCTCGGCCTGTCGATCGTGGCCGCGGTGAGCAAGGCCCACGGCGGACGCGTCGAGCTGGAGAGCAAGCCGGGCGACACGACCTTCTCGCTCCTGCTCCCTGCCGCCGTCTGAAGCCCCACCCCGACCCCGGGAACTCCGCCACGGCGCAGTTCCCGGGTCCTCGGCTACCCAGGACGACCCGAAAGTCCGCCGCGGCGGAGTTGTTGTGGCCGGACGGGCGTAGAACCGCACGACGTCTCTGCCCGGGCGGAGTTGTTGGGGACGGTTGGGGTGAATCGGCTCGGCACGTCCGCCCGGGCGGAGTTGTTGGGGTCGGGTGGGCGTCCTCATTCCCGCGCCAAAGTCGCGTCCTAGGAACGGCACAGCGACGGGCCCGAGCGTTGAGCCATGGACACGATGACCCTCACCACCACGGGCACGGCGGGCAGCTCCGCACCGGCGCCCTCGGGGCCCGCCGACCCGCGCCCCCGCACCCCCCCGACGCCCGCCGCTCGTGCGGGTCGTCCCGGCCGCCTGCAGCGTCTCTGGCGCGGCCCTGACGCAGACCCCCCGTGGGCGCGTCCGGCGATGCTCGGCCTGCTCCTCGCGACGCTCGTGCTCTACACGTGGAACCTCACGGCGAGCGGCTACGCGAACTCCTTCTACTCCGCGGCGGTCCAGGCCGGCGCCGACAGCTGGAAGGCGTTCTTCTTCGGCAGCTCCGACGCCGCGAGCTCGATCACCGTCGACAAGCCCCCGGCCTCCCTCTGGGTGATGGCCCTGTCGGTGCGTCTGCTCGGCCTCAGCTCCTTCGCGATCCTGCTGCCGCAGGTGCTCATGGGCGTCGCGACGGTCGGGGTGGTCTACGCGACGGTCAAGCGGCACTTCGGCGCCGCCGCGGGCCTCATCGGCGGCGCGGTCGTCGCCCTGACGCCGGTGGCGGCCCTGATGTTCACCTTCAACAACCCCGACGCGCTGCTCACCCTGCTCATGGCGCTCGGCGCGTGGGCGACGGTCAGGGCCATCGAGCAGGCCTCACCGAAGTGGATGATGATCGTCGGCGTCTTCATCGGACTCGGCTTCCTCACGAAGACGCTCCAGGTGCTTCTCGTCGTGCCGTTCTTCGGCCTCGCCTACCTGATCGCGGCGCCGACGACCCTGCGCAAGCGGATCGTCCACTCCCTGCTCGCCGTCGGCGCGATGGTGCTGTCGGCCGGCTGGTGGGTCGCGATCGTCGAGCTGATCCCGGCCTCGGCCCGCCCGTACATCGGTGGCAGCCAGACGAACTCGTTCCTCGAGCTGACCTTCGGCTACAACGGCCTCGGCCGCATCAACGGCGACGAGACCGGCTCCGTGGGTGGCGGCGGGGGCGGTGGCAACTGGGGCGCGATCGGACTCTTCCGGATGTTCTCCTCGAGCGTCGGCGACCAGGTCTCGTGGCTCATCCCGAGTGTGCTGATCCTGCTCGCGGCCGGCCTGTGGTTCCGGGGCCGCCTCCCGCGCACCGACCTGCGCCGTGCGGCCTACCTCGTCTGGGGCGGCTGGCTCGTCGTGACGATGCTCGTGTTCTCGTTCATGGCCGGCATCTTCCACGAGTACTACACGGTCGCCCTCGCCCCAGCCATCGGAGCGCTCGTCGGCATGGGCGCGGTCGAGGCCTGGCAGCGGCGCGCCAGCGGCGTCGGCACGGTCGTCCTCGCGACGGCGACCGCGGCGGCCACGACGTGGAGCTTCATCCTGCTGTCGCGCATCACGGCATACGGGGACTGGCTGCGCGTCTCGGTGCTTGCCGTCGGGATGGCGGCCGCCCTCCTCATCCTCGCGATCCGCTGGCTGCACGTTCGCGCCGTGCCGCTCGTCCTCGCCGGTGCGCTCGTCGCCGGCCTCGCCGGTCCCGGGGCGTATGCCGTGTCCACGACGGCCCAGGGCCACACCGGGTCGATCGTCACCGCAGGGCCCGCCGGCTCCAGCCGGGGCCCGGGTGGTGGCGCCTTCCGGGGCGCTCCGCAGGGCGGTGGTGGCCCGGGCGGCCTGCTCGACGCGGGGACGCCCAGCACCGCCGTCGTCGCGGCGCTCTCGGCCAACGCCGACCAGTACACCTGGGTCGCCGCGGCCGTCGGCTCGCAGACCGCGGCCGGCCTCCAGCTCGGCACCCAGCTGCCGGTCATGGCGATCGGCGGGTTCAACGGCTCCGACCCGAGCCCGACCCTGGCCCAGTTCCAGCAGTACGTCGCCGACGGCAAGATCCACTACTTCGCCGCTGGTGGGCGGGGCTTCGGCAACCAGAACGGTGGCAGCACCGCCTCGTCCGAGATCAGTGCCTGGGTGCAGGCGAGCTTCACCTCGGTCGAGATCGACGGTTCCACCTTCTACGACCTGACCCAGCCCGTGTCGTCGGCGCAGTGAGTGCGGCGATGACTGACACCCGCACCGGCGAGGCCCGCGACGTGGCCTCGCCGGTGGCGCGAATCCGCCTGTCGCGACAGGTGGTCCGCTTCGCCGGGGTCGGCGTGCTCTCGACGGGCCTGCACCTCGGCCTCTTCGCGGGGCTCGAGCACGCGGGGCTCGCGTCGCAGCTGGCCAACGGCCTCGCCCTCGTCGTCGCGACCGTCTTCAACACCGCGGCCAACCGGGCGTGGACCTTCGGCGTGACCGGTCGTGAGCGCATGGTGTCGCACCACGGCCAGGCCCTCGTCATCTTCGCGATCACGTATGCCGCCACGACCCTCGCGCTCGCCGTGCTGGGTCGCGTCGCGCCCGAGTCCGGCACGGCGGTGCAGACGGCGGTCATCGCCATCGCGAACGTGCTGTCGACGGCCGTGCGCTTCCTCGCGATGAAGCGCTGGATCTTCCGCACCCCCGCCTGATCGAGAGAACGCTCCGTCACGTCCTGTGCGTGACGGAGCGTTCTCTCGATTGGAGAAGGGGAGAGAGGGTCAGTCGCGGTCGGCGTCGCCGGCGCAGGCCTCCCACCACGGGTCCTGGTGCGAGGCGACGACCTCGTCGACGTCGTTGCCGCTCAGCTCGATTCGCGTGCCGACCCTGGGCGCGACGAGGCGCACGCCGCTCTCGGCGGCAGCGCGGCGGGCCCAGCGGATCGGCTCGCTCCACCAGTGCGTGGCGAGGTTGAAGGTCGCCCAGTGGATCGGCAGCATCACCGAGTCGGTCTCGCCCTTGTTGACGTCGAGGTGCGCCTCGATGGCCTGGGCCGGGTCGAGGTGGATGTCGGGCCAGTGCACGCTGTAGGCGCCGATCGGGATGATCGTCAGGTCGAACGGCCCGAGGTCGGCCCCGATGTCGGCGTAGCTGTGGGTCGGGCCGGAGTCGCCGCCGAAGAAGACCGAGTGCTGCGGACCACGTAGCGACCACGCGGCCCAGAGCGTCTGGTTGCGCACGAAGCCGCGACCGGAGAAGTGGCGCGCCTCGCAGCAGGTGATCCGGATGCCGGCGACCTCGGTCTCCTCACGCCAGTCGAGGCTCGTGATGCGCCCGGTCGGCACACCCCAGGAGCGCAGGTGCTCGTCGACGCCCAGCGGCACGAAGTAGTGCGGCCGGTGGGTGCGCTCGAGCTGGCGGATCGACGGCTCGTCGAGGTGGTCGTAGTGGTCGTGGCTGATGACGACGGCGTCGAGGTGCGGGATCTCGGCGATGGGGCCGGGCACCGGGTGAAGACGCTTCGGGCCGGCGATCACGGAGGGCGAGGCCCGGTTGCCGAAGACGGGGTCGAGCAGGAAGCGGCGGCCGTCGAGTTCGACGACGCTCGTCGCGTGGCCGTACCAGGTGACGGCGAGGTCGGCCGGCTCGTGCGGGTGGCGCGGCCGGACGAGGGGAACGGTGCCGCGGGGGCGTCCCCGGCCGAACTCGCGCACCATCGTCATGAGCATGCTGCCCGGGCCCTCGGCCTCGGACGTCGCGACGACGTGCGTCGGCTCGTGGGAACGAAACTCACCGTCGCGGTAGTTCGGCGAGCCGGCGGCGCGGCTGCGTTGCGTCGCGGTCGGGGCGCCCATCCGGCGCAGGATCGGGAGCTGCACTGGCTTCTCCTGCCTGTCGTGCAATCACGGTCGGCGGCCCCGGGAAGGGCCACCGTCATTCTCGTCCAGCGACGGACGGGTCGCCCGAGTTCCCCTGTGGAGGTCCGGTGACGGCCGCGTGAACGTCAGTCGCGGTCCTCGGCCGCCGAGCAGACCTCCCACCAGGGCTCGGAGTGCGCCTTGGCGACCGAGCGGGCGTCGCCTCCGGCCAGGTCGACGCGCGCGCCGACCTGCGGGAAGGCGACGGGGACCCCAGCCTCGGCAGCGGCACGGCGCAACCGGCGTACGGGCTCGGCCCACCAGTGCATCGACAGGTTGAAGGTCGCCCAGTGCACGGGCACGAGCAGCGACTCGCGGGCGGCGGTTCGCACGGTGCGGGTCGTCTCGGTGGGCTCGCCCTCCTCGTGCGTTCCACCGGGGGTGTCGATGCGCTGGTCGCCGACGATGAACGCGTCGGCCACGCCGGCCTCGTCGGCCACGAGCGCCTCGGCGTCGTCGCCGATGCGGTTGACGTCGCGGTGGGCGGCGAGGGCCTGCTCGGGGTCCATGTGGATGTCGGGCCAGAAGGGGTCGTAAGCGCCGACCGGCATGATCGTGAGGTCGAAGGGGCCGAGGTCGGCGCCGATGGCGGCGAAGCACTTGGAGGTGCCCGAGTCGCCGGGGAAGTAGGCCGAGTGGGCCGGACCGCGCAGGGCCCAGCCGGCCCACAGGGTCTGGCTGTCGACGAGGCCGCGGCCTGAGTTGTGGCGGGCCTCGGTGCAGGTCAGCCTGATCCCGGCCACCTCGGTCTCGCCGCGCCAGTCGAGTGCCGTGATGCGCTCCTCGGGCACGCCCCAGGCCAGCAGGTGCGCGTTGACCCCGAGCGGCACGACGTAGCGCGGCCGGTGGGTCTGCTCGAGCCGGACGATCGAGGGCTGGTCGAGGTGGTCGTAGTGGTCATGGCTGATGAGCACGGCGTCGATGCTCGGCAGGTCGGCGATGGAGCCCGGCACCGGGTGGGTGCGGCGGGGCCCCACGTGACGCACCGGCGAGACGCGCTCGCTGAACACGGGATCGATGAGGAAGCGTGCGCCGTCGATCTCGAGGACCGTCGTGGCGTGGCCGTACCAGGTGACGGCGAGCTCGCCCGCCTGCTGCGGTGGCTCGGCCGGCACGACGGGCACGGTGCCGACCGGCTCGCCGCGGCCGTGCACGCGCATCATGGCGAGCAGGGCGCTCGTCTGGGCCTTGATGCGCGGGCGCAATGAGGGCTCCTGGCCCTCGAAGCGTCGTCCCTTGAAGTTCGGTGAGTCCCTGACGATCGGCAGGATGGCGGCGGGGGAGGCGCCCATCCGGTGCATGACCCGGACGAACTGGCGCGACCGGGTGCGCGAGGAGACCTTCTCGATGGCGTGCGAGAGGGCCCGGACGGACGGGCGGTCAGAGGTGCCGAGGCTGCGCATCGGTGACCTTTCGAGGGGTGGTCGAGGGGTGAAGAGGCTCTCGGAACGTACCCGCGTCAGGCTGTGCGTCACCATGGTGTTGACGTGACACTATGGTGGTGTCATAGTGATGCGCATGGACATCACGGAGTACGTCGACGCACTGCGTCGGGATCTCGCCCAGGCGGCCAGGGCGATGGGTCCGGAGACGGAGCAGGCCGCCGAGCGCATCGGCTTCGCCCTCGACTCGTCGGCGCGGCTGGCCCTCATGGACGCCCTGTCGCATGCAGCGGCCGAGATCACGAACGAGCTCGACGGCACGTCCGTCGAGGTGCGGCTCCAAGGGCGCGAGCCTGTCTTCGTCGTCGTCGGCGGGGGCCCGGGGGCCCTCGCCGATGACACCCAGGCCATCCGGCCCGATGACACCACTGTGGTGTCAGCCGAGGAGGAGGGGCCCGAGACCGCCCGCATCACCCTCCGCCTGCCCGAGGTCCTCAAGAGCCGTGCCGAGGAGCTCGCCACGAGCAGGGGCCAGTCGCTCAACACGTGGATCGTCAACGCCGTGCGGGCGGCGACGGCGGCCCCCGGTCCTGTTCCCGGCTTCCCGCCGATGCCGCCGGGCCCCCAGTTCGGACCCGGCGCGCCGGGGCGCAACCGCTCCTCGAACAAGCGGGTGCAGGGCTGGGTGCGCTGACCCACCCCACGCACCAGCCCGCACCAGCCCACACCTCCCCTGCCCACGCGGCACACGGCACACGCACTCTTCGAGACAAAGGACATCCCATGAGCACCAACCTCGAGACCCGCTTCGACACGACGGGTCCGATCAACCTCAAGGTCGAGCTCCTCGTCGGCGACGTCACGCTGACGGCCGGTGAGGCGCCGACCACGACGGTCCGGCTCGTCCCCCGCGGCAAGAGCGGCGCCGAGATGGCCGAGAAGTTCACCGTCGAGGCGCACGGCAACGACGTCGTCGTCATCGCACCCAAGCGCGAGAGCTTCTTCGCCTTCGGCTCCAGGGGCTCGGTCGACGTCGAGATCGAGCTGCCGGCGAGCAGCACCGTCGAGGCGAAGACCGGCGCCGGCGACGTCGCGGCCAGCGGCCTGCTCGGCGACGTGCGCGTCAGCACCGGCGCGGGCGACCTCACCTTCCACGAGGTCGGCACGGCCCACCTCAAGTCCGGGTCGGGCGACCTGAGCCTCCAGTCCAGCCGCGGCGACATCAACGCCAAGACCGGGTCGGGCGACGTCTCCATCGGCTCGGCCGGTGGGCGCCTCGACCTCGTCACGGGCAGCGGCGACATCGCCGTCCGGCGCACCGACGCCGGCGTCAAGGCCCGCACCGGCTCCGGCGACCTCCACATCGATGCGAGCACCGGCGACCTCGAGCTCATGACGGGCACCGGCGACGTCGTGCTCGGCGCGGTGCACGGGGGCCAGGTCCAGGCCAAGACCGGCACCGGCGACGTCAGCATCGGCATCGCGAACGGGGTCGCGACCTACCTCGACCTCAACAGCGTCACGGGCGACGTCGACGTCGACCTCGAGAGCACTGACGGCCCCGGCGACTCCGAGGCCACCGCAAGTCTCTCCGTCCACTCCGGCAGCGGCGACATCCGCGTCAAGCGAGCGAAAGTGAGCCTGTCATGAGCACGTACAGCAGCATCGGCACCACCGTCGGCCTCTCCCTCCAGGAGGCGGTCGCCCGCGAGCTCATCCACGAGCGGGTCGCCGTGCGGCACCACGCCCCCAAGGCCGCCCGGACGCGGCGCGGCGTGCGGGCCGCGCACTTCCTGCGCAGCCTCGCCGAGCGCCTCGACCCGGCGGCTGCGGATCGGACCGCCCCGGCAGGAGCTCCCGCGACGGCCGTGGCGCCGCACGCCGGCAGCCCGCGCCCGTGGTCGGCCCAGCCCCGACCGGCCCAGCCGCGACCGGCCGGCCGCCGCGCCCCGCACCGCCACAGCTGACGACCCTCTTCCTCGACGGAGCCCGCCGCCCCCTGCGGCGGGCTCCGTGCCGTCCGCGGTCTCCCGGGCGCGTGCGACGATCGAGGCATGTACGTCCCCCAGGCCTTCGGCATGAGCGAGCCCGAGCTGCACGCCTTCCTCGAGGCACAGCCCTCCGCCCACCTCGTGACGGTCGGCCCCGACGGGCTGCCCGACGCGACGCTCCTGCCGATCGTCGTCGACGGCGACCGGGTGCTCGGACACCTGGGACGCAAGAACGAGCAGTGGGAGCGCATCACGCCCGGCTCGCCGGGTCTCGTCGTCGTCACCGGCGCCGACGCGTACATCTCACCGAGCTGGTATGCCGCGAAGGCCGAGCACGGGCGCGTGGTCCCCACGTGGAACTACACCGAGGTGCACCTGCGCGGCGCGGTGACGGTGCACGACGACCCGGACTGGGTGCTCGACGTCGTCACCCGGCTCACCGAGCGCCACGAGGCACATCGCGAGGCGCGCTGGCACGTGGGCGACGCGCCGGAAAAGTACCTCCACGGGCAGCTGCTCGGCATCGTGGGCATCCAGGTGGTGGTCGAGTCGGTCGAGGGCAAGGCGAAGCTCGGCCAGAACCGCTCGGACGCCGACCGGGCAGGTGCGGTCGCGGGTCTGCGCTCCGAGCCGGGAGTCCTCCCGGGCGTCGTGGCAGATGCCATGCAGGAGGCGCTCGAGCGCTGAGCCCGGGTCGGCTCGGTGGTGGGCGGGCCTGCGCCGCAGCGCCTTCGGATCGTCCTCGGAACGCTTGCCGAACGCATGCGACCAGCACAGACGGCCCACAGGCGCCGGCCCGAGGCTCGAGCCATGGACACGACTCCCCGCCCCGAGGCTCCCGTCACTCCCACCCCGCGCGGCGGCTACCGCAGCGCGATCCGCCGGGGCCTCGGTGCTGCCGGCGCCGCCGTCGCCGTGGCCTTCGTCGGCACGGCCGCGCTCGGGGCCGGCACGGCTCACGCAGCCGGGGTCGCCGGGGGCCTCTCGCCGGTGAAGTCGGCGACGCAGCCGGCCCCGCGGCCCCACCCGCACCGGCACGACGCCGCGCATCCTGCGAACCTGCCGCCGGCGACGACCACCGCGTACCGCTACTCCTTCCGTGACGGGCAGCTCATCCGGCTCTGACGGGCCGCGCCACGCCACTCACCGGCTGGGGTCGAGCCACGCGTGCACGAGCGGCACCACCGAGGCACCCTCGCCGCTGGCCGCAGCCACCCGCTTCATCGACCCCGCCCGGATGTCACCGGCGGCGAAGACGCCGGGCACCGTGGTCTCGAGGCTCTCGGGGGGCAGCCCGTCGCGCCACCGGTCCTGCGGCACGTCGCGACCGGTCAGCACGAACCCGCGCTCGTCGCGGGCGACGTCACCGGGCAGCCAGTCGCAGTACGGCTCGGCCCCGATGAGCAGGAAGAGTCCCCGGCAGTCGCGCCGGGTCCGGCTGTCGTCGCGGACGTCGCGCGTCGTGACCCAGCCGAGCCGCCCGTCGTCGCCGGCGCCGCCCTCGACGACCTCGCAGCACGGCTGGACCGTGATGCGGGGGTTGTAGCGGATCTCGCCGACGAGGTAGTCCGACATCGTCTCGGCGAGGCTCTCGCGACGCACGAGGATGGTGACCGAGCGGGCGAAGCGGGCCAGGTGGATGGCGGCCTGCCCAGCGGAGTTGCCACCGCCGACGACGATGACGTCGGAGCCCTCCATCTCCCGGGCCGCCGTCATGGCGCTGCCGTAGTGAACTCCGAGACCGACGAGCCGCTCGATGCCGGGCGCGTCGAGGCGGCGGTACTTCACGCCCGCCGACACGACGACGGCACGGGCGCGCACGTCACCGCCCTCGGTGCAGAGGCGGTGCGGCTCGGGGCTGCCGTCGTCGTCGACGCCACCCGCGACGAACGAGGTGACGGGCCAGCCGGTGAAGAACTGGGTGCCGAAGCGGATCGCCTGGTTGCGCGCCCGCTGCGCGAGCCGCATACCGCTGATGCCCCTCGGGAAGCCGAGGTAGTTGCGGATCATCGACGACGTGCCGGCTTGTCCTCCAACGGCTTCCGCCTCGAGGACGACGGTCGAGAGACCTTCGGACGACGCGTAGACCGCGGCTGCGAGCCCGGCCGGACCGGCCCCGACGATCGCGACGTCGACGACCCGGTCGACGTCGACGTCGGCGGGCCGTCCGTAGATGCGGGCCGCGACGTCGCGAACGCTCCGCGCGCTGCCGACACGCTTGCCCATGTCCATGACGAGTGGGAACTCGGGCTCGCCACCCTCGGCGGCGAGGAGCTGCAGCACGTGCTGGCCCTTCTCGCTGTCAGGCGGGTAGACGCGGTTGGGCATGCCCATGCGGTCGAGGTAGTCGCGGATGCCGAGCGTCAGGGCGTCCTCGACGGGGGAGACGATCGCGACCGCGACGACCTCCGGCTCGGCGACCGTCGACCCCCAGTCCGAGAGCAGCTCGCAGATCGCCGTGTGGAACTCCTCGTCGCGGGCGCCGCGCGGCATGAGCAGGTAGGCGTCGTACTTGCCCTTGGCCATGCCGCCGCGCAGCCGCTCGGCGTCCTCGCGGAACGTCGACACGTGCGCAGCGATGACGCGTCTGGCGGTCGGCACTGTCTGCCGCCACCAGTGGAAGGCCTGGTGGACGTCGGCGTCGGGCAGCCGCGACTCGGTGACGAACATCGCCACCTGACCGCCGTCCGCGACCACCTTCTTCGCGGCCTGCTTCGCCTCGTGCGCCGACGTGGCCGTCGGCAGCTCGTAGTCGCGGGCGTAGCGGCTGAACTCGTCGAACAGCTGCTCGCAGCGCGTCTCGGACACCAGGATGATCGCCGGCTTCACCCTGCCGATCCTAGGAGGGGTGGCCCCGCGACGGTATGCCGTCGAGCTCAGCCGGTGACCACGGTGACGTCGACGGGGGCGCTGAGGACCTCGACGTCGCCGTCGTCGGACACCGCGAGGTCGACGCGCTGGCCGCAGAAGCGCAGCCCGTCGACGCGGAAGGCCCCGTAGGGGGAGGGGCGCACCGGCTCGAGCCGGAGAGTCCGCGTCGACGCGTCAGGCCGGGGTCGCAGGGCCACCGAGAGCAGCGCGACGGCCGACGCTGCTGACCAGGCCTGCGGCCGGCACGACGCCGGGTAGGGCGTCGGTGCGCCGGCGAGCGCGATGCCGGAGTAGAGCTCGGGCCAGCGGTACGAGAAGGCCTCGGCGGACGACAGGAGGGTGCGGGCGACGGCACTCGCTTCAGCGCCGAATCCCTCGCGGGAGAGGCCGATCGCCGTGATCGCGGTGTCGTGGGTCCAGATGGAGCCGGTGTGGTAGCCGATCGGGTTGAAGCCGCCGTTGCCGGTGCCGAAGGTGCGCACGCCGAAGTCGTCGAGCAGCTCGGGGCCCGTCACCATGGCCGCGACCTCGCGGGCCTCGGCGGGGTCGAGGGCGCTCGTGCCGAGCACGTGACCCATGTTCGAGCCGAGACCGTCGACCGCGCGGCCGGCTCCGTCGAGGGCGATGGCGAGGTGCCGGCCGGCGTCGGTCTCGACCCAGAACCGCTCGCGCAGGCGCTGCTCGAGGGCCGACGCCTGCGCCTCGAGCGCGTCGGCGTCGTCGACCCCCAGCGAGCGGTACAGACGAGCGGCCGCGCGGAGCGCCTCGACGGCATACGCCTGCGCCTCGACGAGAGAGATCGGCGCGTCGGCGACGGTGCCGTCGCGCCAGCGGATGGAGTCGCCGGAGTCCTTCCACCCCTGGTTGGCCAGGCCGGTGCCCGAGGTGTCGATGTACTTGAGCAGGCCGTCGGCGTCGGGCTGCCCGTCGCCGACGAGCCAGGCGACGGCGGCACGCAGCGCGGGTAGCAGCGTCCGCGCGCGCTCGGGCGGGAGCCCCCAGTCGACGGCCTCGCCGAGCAGGCAGACCCACAGGGCCGTCGCGTCGACGGTGCCGTAGTAGACCTGCGGCAGGGACATCCCGGTGTTCTTGTCCTGGTAGACGTGGCGCCGCAGCTCGTGCGGGATCTTGCCCGGCGCCTCGCCGGTGACGGAGTCGTGCCTCGTGCCCTGCCGGCGTGCGAGCGTGTGAAGCGTCCCCTCCGCGAGCTCGGTGCCGAGGGGGAGCAGCATGCGGGCCGCCCAGATGGAGTCGCGTCCGAAAAGCGTGAGATACCAAGGGGTTCCGGCGGCAGCGAAGACGTCGTCAGGAGCGTCCGGGTCGCGGAGCACGAGGTGGCGCAGGTCGTCGAGGCCGCGCTGGACGGTGCGCGCGAGCCGGTGGTCTCGAGCGGTGACGAGCACGTCGTCCCAGTGCACCGCGTCGGCCCCCGGGTCTGCGTCGAAGGCGGAGGCCTGCAGGCGCTCGGTGGTCACCCGGAGGCAGAGCGAGGCCGTGCAGCCGGGCTCGACCACGAGAGTCGCGCCGAGGACCACGGTGCCGTCAGGACCCGGCTCGACGGTCGCCTCGGAGCCGGGCGCCAGCTTTTCCAGCGTCAGAGTCGTGCGGTGCCAGTCGTCCTCGAGCACCGCGTGGCCATCGAGCACGGTGACCGGCGTGGGCGGCCCGGTGAGCCGACCCGACTTCACGACGCCGATGTCGAGGCCGTCGCCGCCGACGACCAGCCGCACCGGGGCGTGCACGGTCTGCGCCGCCCGCGAGGTGATGGCCACCTGCTCGGTCATGCTGCGCGCGTCGGCCGACAGCAGGCGCCTCGAGCGCAGCACCTCCACGGTGGGGTCGGGCCCCGGGTTGCCCAGCCCCCGAGCCGACCCGGCGTACTCGGCCGTCGCACCCGAGGCGCGCTCGGCGACGAAGGCCGGAGCCTCCGACGCCACCTCGAGTCGCAGCGTGCCGAGGATGCGGCGGTCGTCGACGTAGAGGCCCTGGGTCGTGCCGGGCACCAGGTCGCCCGACCGGTCGGCAAGCACGGTCGCGTTGCCGTCGACGACGATCGACAGCTCGTGCAGCCAGGGCTGGCGAGGGGGGAGCAGCGCGTGGCGCTCGGTCACCGAGAGAGCCTTTCCTCGAGGGGGGTGGGCTGTCGGGAGCGCCGCGGCGCCGACCCAACCTGTCACGAAACGGTCAAGCATGCTTGACCAATCCGGGCAGACAAGAGCATGCTCCCACTCGTATGAACGTTCAAGTCCACCGGACTTGCCGGTTTTGAACGATCAACTCGCTGGACTGGATGGGCTCGACCGCAAAGGAGCGTGGAGTGCAGGCCGAGGAGTCGCGTGGTGCCCGGACGACGATCGTCGACGTCGCCGAGGCGGCGGGCGTGTCGCGCCAGACGGTGAGCAACGCCCTCAACCGCCCGCACAAGGTCGCTCCCGACACGCTCGAGCGGGTGCTGCGTGAGGTCGAGCGCCTGCGCTTCACCCCGCACGCCTCCGCCCAGCAGCTGCGCCGTCAGCGTGCCTCGGCCTTCGGCTTCGAGGTCAACCCGTCGGGCCACGGCCGGCTCGGGCACATCCTCGACGAGTTCCTCGTCGAGCTCACCGTGTCGGCGCCGGCCCACGCCAGCCACCTGCTCGCCTTCGCCCCCGACCCCGACGACGTCATCGCCGGCTACCGGCAGACCCTGGCCAGCGGTCTCGTCGACGGCTTCGTCCTCGCCGACACCCGCCACGCCGACCCACGGCCCCAGTGGCTCATCGAGCACGGCGTGCCGTTCGTGTCGTTCGGCCGGGTCTGGGATCGCCCCGAGCTCACCCGCTGGGTCGACGTCGACGGCCACGCCGGCGTGCTCGGCGCCGTGCGCCACCTCGCCGCCTCCGGCTACCGGCAGATCGGCTGGCTGGGGTGGCCGTCCGGCTCTCCCGTCGGCGACGACCGCCGCCAGGGCTGGGCCGACGGGCTGGCCGAGCTCGGCGTCACCGGCGAGGCCCCGACAGCCGAGTCCGTGCAGGATCTCGACGAGGCGACCGGGGCCGCCGAGCGGCTGCTCGACCGGCTCGGGCCCGACGCCGCGATCGTCTGCGCCTCCGACCTGCTCGCCCTCGGAGCGCTCCGGGCCGTCCGCAACCACGGGCTGGAGCCCGGCCGCGACGTCGGAGTGGTCGGCTTCGACGACACCGACGTCGCCGCCGCCATGCAGCTCACGAGCGTGCACCAGCCCGTCGCCGAGGCCGCCCGCATCGCCTGGGACCTGCTCGTCGACCCCGCGTCCACGGCGGCCCCGGTGCTCCTCGAGCCCACCCTCACCGTGCGCGCCTCGAGCGTGCGCGACGAGGCCGGGGCCGCCCGCTCGTCCGTCCCCGACCCACCGTGAAGCAAGCGCGGTTCCACGACGACCCACCCGGCATACGCCAGGGATCACGCCCCCACCACCCGAAACAGGAGACATCGATGTCACGCAAGACCACCACGGCCGCCGCAGCCGCCTGCCTCACCGGAGCGCTCGTCCTGAGCGCGTGCGGCGGGGGCGGCTTCAGCGGTGGCAACAGCGCGCCGCAGGCCACGTCGAAGGGCCCCGTGAAGCTCACCGTCATGATCGGCAGCTCGGGCGACGCCGAGACCAACGCGGTCAAGGCGGCCACTGAGGCATGGGCCAAGAAGACCGGCAACACGGTCGAGGTCATCGCCGCCTCCGACCTCGGGCAGCAGCTGGGTCAGGCTTTCGCCTCGACGACGCCTCCGGACGTCTTCTACACCGATGCCTCGAAGATCGGGACGTTCGCCAAGGCCGGCAACCTCTACGCCTACGGCGACCAGGTCAAGGACGCCGGCTTCCTCCCGGCCCTGGTGAAGACCTTCACGTACGACAACAAGTTCTACTGCGCGCCCAAGGACTACTCGACCCTCGCGCTCGAGATCAACACCGACCTGTGGACCAAGGCAGGGCTCACCGACGCCGACATCCCCAAGGACTGGGCCGGCCTCGAGGCGGTGGCCAAGAAGCTGACGTCGGGCAAGGTCACCGGCCTCGTCATCGGCGACGACATCAACCGCAGCGGCGCCTTCATCAAGCAGGCCGGCGGGTGGGTCGTCTCCGAGGACGGCAAGACGATGACGGCCGACAGCGCGCCCGCCAAGGCGGGTCTCGCCGAGGTCCAGAAGATGATGAAGGACGGAGTCCTCAAGTTCAGCAAGGACACCAGCCCGGCCACCGGCTGGGGCGGCGAGGCGCTGGGCAAGGGCGTGGCCGCCATGACCATCGAGGGCAACTGGATCAGCGGCGCCAAGAAGGACTTCCCCGACCTCAAGTACAAGGTCGTCGAGCTGCCCGCGGGCCCGGCCGGCAAGGGCACCCTGCTCTTCAGCAACTGCTGGGGCATCGCCGCCAAGTCGCCCAACCAGGCGCAGTCGGTCGACCTCGTCAAGTCGCTCATCACGACCGACCAGCAGATGAAGTTCGCCGACGCCTTCGGCGTGATGCCCTCCACCGAGGAGGGGGCGAAGGCCTTCGCGGCGAAGTTCCCGGACCAGCAGGCCTTCGTCGCCGGCGGTGAGTACGCGCAAGGCCCCGTCAACCTCCCGGGCTTCGACGAGGTCATCTCGAAGTTCAACCAGCAGCTGGCGACCCTAGGCAAGGGCGGCGACCCGAACGCCTGGCTCGCCGAGCTGCAGAAGAACGGCACCGCAGCTCTCGCCGGCTGACACCCGGCCACGGCGTCCGCCCGCCGCACG
>CBHRRQ010000001.1:0-51312 GCA_966081555.1 uncultured Terrabacter sp. | reverse complement strand
CGGGTCCGCGTGAACGGCACCACGTGCGGCGCCGGGGCGGCGGGGTGGGTCGGGTCGGCGGGGTGGAGCGGGGCCGGGTCGGCGTGCCGGGTGCCGGGTCGGGCGTGCAGCGCGGGTCGACGGGCGATCTCAACCATGGACCTGCACCTCGTTGCTGGTCAGCGCCACCGCGGCGGAGGCGGAGTGGACGTGCAGCTTGCGCAGGATGCGACGCACGTACGTGCGAACGGTGTTGTCCGAGAGCCCGAGCGCCACCCCGACGTCTCGCCTGGTCATGCCGGCGGCGAGGCAGTCGAGGACGGCGGCCTCGCGTGGGGTGAGCGCCCCTCGCGCCAGCTCGGCCGAGGCGGGATGACGAGCCAGGGCGGCAGCCATGAGGGCCCGCACCGGCTCTGCCGGCAGGTGCGCCTCTCCGCCGGCCACCTTCTCCAGGGCCTCGAGCAGCTCCCTGACCCCGGAGCTGCGCAGCACCCAGCCGCGCACCCCCCTCGAGAGTGCCTCGGACAGCTGCCCCTCGTCGTCCGGCTCCGCGAGGACCACGACCCCGACGTCAGGAGCGACCGCCCGCAGGCGGGCCACGTCGTGGATGCGGTTCACGTCGTCGAGGCCCATGGCCACCACGTCGCAACCGAGGGGCAGACCGCGAGCGACGGCGCCGTCCACCGTCGTCGCGGTGCCGACGAGCCGGAGCTGCCGCTGCGCGAGGAGGACCAGGGCGAACGCGTCGAGGAAGCCCTGCCGGGAGTCGACCAGAACGACGCTGGCATCCTGCTTCATGGCACTCAGGGTGCCGCCGCACTCCACGCCGCCGGACCCGCCGCGCGAGGGACCGTCGCCTACGTCAAACGGCCTACCCCCGGCCGCGGCGGCCCGTCGTCACCTCGGGTCAGGCTCGCCTGACGTGCGGCGGCCAGTTGATGTCCGCCCCGTGGGCGGCGACGAGCGCCACCGCCTGGAGCCGGGAGTGCACGCCGATCTTGGTCAGCAGGTTCTGGACGTGGGTGCGGGCCGTGCTCCGACGGACCTTGAGCGAGGTGGCGATCTCGTCGGTGCCGAGGCCGTCCGCGATGCAGCGCAGCACCTCCCACTCGCGGTCGGTGAGGAAGGTCAGCATCCAGAGCGGATCGTCCGCGGCGTCGACCGTGCGCAGGGCTGCCTGCAGCGCGCCGGGCTCCACCGCGAGGTGCCCACCGATCGCGAGGTCGATCGACTCGATGAGGTGGAGCAGCCCCCGGTCCTTGCGCACGTAGCCGGACGCGCCGAGCGCGATCGCGCTGCGCACGGCTGCGCTCGAGGTGTCCGCGGAGAAGATGAGCACCTTCGTGCCCGGCGACGCCTGCCGGATCTCGGGCAGCACGTCGAGTCCGGAGCCGTCCGGGTAGTTGACGTCGAGCAGGCAGGCGTCGGGTCGGGTCTCGCGCACGACGTCGAGCGCCTCGGCGGGCCCGTGCGTGGTCACCACGTCGTAGCCGAGTCCCGAGAGGGCCGCCCCGAGCGTGTCGAGGATGAGCTCGTGGTCGTCGCACAGCACCAGCTTCATGGCGGCAACACCCTCACAGGGCGATGGCGTCGGTGTGCGCCTGCAGCGCGATGTCGGCGGTGGCCCCACCGTCGGGACGCGCTGCCAGCCTGAACCGGCCACGGCAGGCGGCGACCATCGCCCGGGTGGTCGCGAGCCCGATCGACGTCCGCGGAGCGACTCGTCCGAGACCGGGTCCGTCGTCGAGCACGCGGATGTGGAAGGCGTCGTCGCAGCTGCCGACCCAGATGAGCACGTGGCCCGCCGGGCCGGCCGCTCTCACGGCGTTGTCGACGAGGCAGCCCAGCGCCCGCGTCAGCGCGACCGGACGTGCCAGGACGTGCCCGTCGCCGACGACCTCGACGTCGATCGACGTCGTCGTGGAGATGCGGGCCCGTGCCGCGACCTCGTTCGCGATGGCGCTGGCATCGACGTCGGCCGGATGGTCGCCGGCGGCCCCGTCGAGGCTCGCCGCGACCAGCTCGGCCAGCCAGGAGGCCTGCTCCTGGATGCTGCTGAGCCGCTCGCGCACGTCGCCCTGCGACGACTCCGACAGCAGCAGGATCGCCGCGAGCGGTTCACGCAGGTCGTGCAGGAGCGACCTGACGGGATCCGTCTCCGGACCTCGCCACGCCACGATGTCATTCGGTACGACGGCGTCGTCGACCATGGTCTCTCACCCCCAGGCACAAGGCCCTCCTTGCCCGGGAGACTCGCCAGTGTTTTCGAGCGGATCTCCCCCGCGACCGCAACCTCGCCCCCCGAGGCACGTGCCGGCCGTAGCAACAGGCTACGACGGGAGCCACGGAACACATCGCTTTCGACCGGAACTCCCAGCAATTCTCCATTTGGGCGCAATGGAGTTCGTGTTTCTGGGAAGTGCGTGCGAGGAGATGACGGACATCTTGCGACAGGTCGGTCGATGCGCCCGCCGCCCCGGCCCGGCTCTTCCACGTCACGGCGTGTCGGTCCCACAGTTTCACCGAAGACTGTGCAGTAACCGGACAAATGGGTTGTAATTGCCCCACCCGCGCCGGCGGCCCCCTGACGGCCCTCTCCACGCAGCCGGGATCACAACACCACACCCCTCGCGCCCTGCCACCCTGCCTCGCGCCCGGGTGGGTCTCGCACACCCTGTTTCGGAGATCCCCGTCATGAACCACACAGCCCTGTCCCGACGCCGATCGTCGCGCAGCACGCTCGGCCTGCTGCTCGCGACGCTCGTCGCCCTCGCCCTGGTCTGGTCCGTCGCGCCGGCCGCGAACGCCGGCGGCGCCAGCGCACCCCCGGTCCCGGCCACGCCCACGGGCTTGCCGACGGGCATCGAACGGCTCTCGCCGTACGTGCCGGGCGTCGCCTGCGACATGCGCAACCGCACCGGCACGGTGAAGCTCGCGCAGCTGATCAAGGCGACGTACGCCAACACGTACGGCCTCGTGCGCTCGTGCACGTCTGCGACGAAGCCGTCGGAGCACTACGACGGGCGCGCGGTCGACACGTTCTTCAACGTGCGCGACACGACCCAGCGCGCGAACGCCAACGCGCTCATCGCATGGCTGCTCGCGACCGACAAGGCGGGCAACCCCTACGCCAACGCCCGCCGCCTCGGCGTCATGTACATCATCTGGAACGACAAGATGTGGAGCTCCTACCGCTCCTCCGAGGGCTGGCGCCCCTACAGCACGTGCGCGACGACGCCGACGACCGCGTACGACACGACCTGCCACCGCAACCACATCCACATCTCGCTCTCGTGGGAGGGTGCGCTCGCCCGCACCTCCTTCTGGAGCAACCAGGTCGCGCCGGTCGACTGGGGTCCGTGCCGGCTCTCCGACCTCAACTGGTCGATCGGCTGGTCGGCGCCCAACCCCACCCGGTGCCCCAGCTATCCCGTCGTCACCGCGCCTGCGGGGGCCAGCGCCCTGCTCAAGGAGATGGTGCCGCGCTCGGGAATGGTGCTGCGGCCCGGCATGTCCGGGACCGCTGTCAAGACCCTCCAGAAGGTCATCGGTGTCTCAGCGACCGGCAACTTCCTGTCGACGACGACGACGCGCCTCAAGGCCTGGCAGACCGCCCACCGCCTGCCCGCCACCGGCATCACGTGGCCGGCGACGTGGCGGGCCATGCTGGCCGCCAACGGCATGCACCGCTGACCCACGGCGAGTGACTCGGGAGCCCCGGAAGGGCGCCCGGGCGCCTGCTCGCCCGTCGACCTCCCCCGCGGCTCAGGCTGCGCGGGAGGTCGTCGGCGCGTACGCGAGGTCGACGGCCGAGCGCACCCGGCGGTGCGGCCACGTCGCGGCGAGCAGCGCCACGAGGGCCAGGCAGACGGCGGCACAGATCGTGACGCCCCAGTACGCGTTGGTGTGCTGGCCGACCCAGCCGGCCGCGAGGTACGAGACGCCCGCTGCGGCGATGGAGACGGAGCCGGCGAGGCTGAAGATGCGGCCACGCAGCTCCGGCTCGGTGACGAGGGCGAACGTCGCCTGCAGCGGCACCATGAAGGCCTGGAGCATGCCCGAGCCGAAGAAGAGGGCGGCCACCACCCAGATCGGTGGGTGCAGCGCCGTGGCGAGCAGCGGCAGCGGCATGCTGAGCGCCAGCGGCACGATGGACCGGTTCTGCTGGTGCACGTCCCAGCGGCCGATGAGCACGATGCCGACGACGGCCCCGACGATGGGTGCCGCCATCAGCACGCCGCCCCACCCGTTCTGACCGGCGATCGGGATGGCGAGGGCCTCCGGGGCCGCGATGCCGAGGCAGGCCACGGCGCTCAGCGTGACCAGTCGCGCCAGCACCGGGTGGCGGGCCAGGTCGCCGGCCGCAGTCGAGAGGTCGCGGGCGAAGCCGCGCAGGCCCCTGCCACGCTCGCCCGTGACGGGCCGCAGCTGCACGACGAAGAGGATCACGAGGGCAGCCACGACGAAGGTGACGAGGTCGAAGAGCAGGCCGGTCTCGGGACCGAGCACGGCGACGAGGGCACCGCCGACGGCCAGCCCGATGGCCTGGTTGAACTGCTCGGACATGGCGCCGAGGCCGACGGCCCGTGCGTAGAGGTGCCGGTCCTCGAACAGGTCGGTGAGCAGCACCATGTTCGAGGCGGCCGAGGCGCCCCCGACGAGCTCGAGCGCGAAGAGCACGACGAACATCAGCCACAGGACGGACCCCTGCATCACGAGCCACATGAGCCCGAGCACGCAGGTGGCACGCAGCAGGTGCGACCAGATGAGCACCCACTTGTAGGGGAACCGGTCGACGATCGGGCCGATGAGGCTGCGGCCGAAGAACGTCGGCACGAGGCTGACCGCGAGGGTGGTGGCGGTGGCCAGCGGCGAACGAGTGCGTTCGAACACCACCGCGGCGATCGTGACGCGCGCGATGTAGTCGCCCCACATCGACAGGGCGTTGGCGAGGAAGATCGGCAGGAACCGAGGCACCCGAAGGACGGCGGCGTATGTCGGCACGACGCTGCCGGTCCCCTGACTCGTGCTCACGTGACGACGCTACCCCCAGGTGGGGAGTCGTAAAAGTTGAAATCGGTCGCGTGGCGGGCGCGCCGCGCGACGCGGCGCCACAGCTCGGCGAGGCCGGCCCCCTCCCCCGCCTGGCGACCCATGATCCGACCGATGCCGTCGAGGTCGCGCACGTCGGACGGGACGCTGTCGATCGGCCTGCCCCGCCAGAGCACGCCGGCGTTGCGCATCGACGAACCGAGCTGCCACGCCTCGCGCAGCGCCTTGACGTCCTCGGCCGACATGAGTCCTTCGGAGGCCAGCGCGGAGAGCCCGGCCATCGTGCCCGTGACGCGCAGCGCGGGACGGGCGTGCGCGTGCTGGAGCTGGTGCAGCTGAACGACCCACTCGACGTCGCTGAGGCCGCCCCGGCCGAGCTTGAGGTGGGTGCGCGGGTCGGCTCCCCGCGGCAGCCGCTCGCTCTCGACCCGGGCCTTCATGGTGCGGATGTCGCGGACCCGGCCCGCGTCGATGCCTCCCTCGGGCCAGCGCAGCGGGTCGATGAGCGCGAGGAAGGCGTCGGCGAGCGACTCGGGGCCGGCGATCGGGGTGGCGCGCAGCAGCGCCTGGAACTCCCAGGTCAGGGCCCATCGCTCGTAGTAGGTGCGGAACGAGTCGACGCTGCGCACGAGCGGGCCGGCCTTGCCCTCGGGCCTCAGGTCGGGGTCGAGACCGAGAGCCGGGTCGGGTCCCGACCCCGAGAGGAGCTTGCGCAGCTCCTGCACCACGAGCGTGGCGCGCGCCTGCACGTCCTTCTCCTCGGCGCCGGGGTGCGCCTGGTGGACGAACATGACGTCGGCGTCGGAGGCGTAGCCGAGCTCGCGGCCACCGAGGCTTCCCATGCCGACGACGAGGATGTCGCCCCCGACCGGCCCGCCCTCGCGGCGCTCGACCTCCTTGACGGCCACGTCGAGCGCCACCTGGATCGTCGCTGCGGTGAGGTCGCTCAGTGCAGCACCGACGCCCGGCAGGTCGACGACGCCGACGAGGTCTGCCATCACGATGCGCAGCAGCTCGTGACGGCGGATGGCCCGAACGGCGGCGGCTGCGTCGGCGGCCGACTCGCGGCGCCCCGCGGCCGACTGCATCGTCGAGGTGATCGCCTCGCGCGACCTCGGGGTGAGGCCGTTGTCGTCGCCGAGGATCGACACGCTCTCGGGTGAACGCACGAGCAGGTCGGCGGCATACCTGCTGCGGGCGAGGCAGTGCGCCAGCCGGTCGGCGGCGCGCCCCTCGTCGCGCAGCATCTTGAGGTACCAGTGGGTCGTGCCGAGCTCGTCGGAGACGCGTCGGAACGACAGCAGCCCGGCGTCGGGGTCGGCCTCGTCGGCGAACCAGCCCAGCATGACCGGTAGCAGCGTGCGCTGGATGGCAGCTCGTCGGCTCACCCCGGTGGTCAGCGCCTCGATGTGGCGCAGGGCGCCGGCCGGGTCGCGGAAGCCCAGCGCGAGCAGCCGCTGCTTGGCCGCCTCGGGACTGAGCCGCGCCTCGGTCGGGCTGAGCTTGGCCGCCGCGGCGAGCAGCGGCCGGTAGAAGAGCCGTTCGTGCAGCCGCCGCACCTCACGCGCTGACGCCTGACGGTCGGCGACGACCGCGCTGTCGGGGTGCGTGCGGTGCCCCATGGCCCGGCCGAGCCGGCGCAGATCGGCCTCCGCCACCGGCATGAGGTGCGTGCGCCGGAGCCGGTGCAGCTGGATGCGGTGCTCGAGGCAGCGCAGGTGGCGGTAGGCCCGGTCGAGGATGGCCGCGTCGTCGCGGCCGACGTAGCCGCCCCGTGCCAGTGCGGAGAGCGCCTCGAGGGTCGTGGCCGAGCGCAGGCTGGGGTCGGTGCGACCGTGCACCAGCTGGAGCAGCTGGACGCTGAACTCGACGTCGCGCAGACCACCGGGGCCGAGCTTCAGCTGGCGGGCGGCCTCGTTGGCCGGCACGTGCTGCTCGACGCGGCGCCGCATGGCCTGGACGTCCTCGACGAAGTGGTCGCGGCCGGCCGCCTCCCACACCATCGGTGCGATCTCGGCCTTGTAGCGCAGCCCGATCTCCCGGTCGCCGGCCGAGACCCACGCCTTGAGGAGCGCCTGGAACTCCCACGTCTTGGCCCAGCGCTCGTAGTACGCCTTGTGGCTGCGGATGGTGCGCACCAGCGGGCCCTGCTTGCCCTCGGGCCGCAGGGCCGCGTCGACGGGCCAGAGGCTCCCCTCGGGAGTCGGCGCCGAGCAGGCCCGCATCGTGGCCGTCGCCAGCGCCGTGCCGACCTGCAGCGCGGTCTCCTCGTCGACGCCCTCCGCGGGCTCGGCGACGAAGATGACGTCGACGTCGCTGACGTAGTTGAGCTCGCCGCCGCCGGTCTTGCCCATGCCGATGATGGCGAGACGGCAGGCCTCGTGGCCCGGGCCGTGCTCCTCGCGCGCGATGGCGAGCGCTGCCTCGAGCGCGGCCTCGGCCAGCTCGGCCAGGGCCTCGCCGACGGCCGGCATCTCCGCGAGCGGGTCGGCGGCGGTGACGTCGAGCGCGGCGATGCGCAGCAGACCCCTTCGGTATGCGATGCGCAGGGCGTCGAGCGGTGTGCGGTCACCGCGGCCCTCGGTCACGGCGTGCACGAGGTCGCTGCGGACCTGCTCCCCCGCCCGCCGCTCCGCGTGGACGCAGTCGACCCAGTGCTCGGGGTGGCGCACGAGCTCGTCGACGAGCGCCGTGGAGGCACCCAGCACGCCCGCGATGCGGGATCGGCCGGGACCGTCGGTGGCGAGCTCGCGAGCGAGGGCCGAGATGCCCCAGTCAGCGGGATCTCCTTGTGCCGCAAGCGACTCGGACACCCGGACGAGGCCCAGCAGTGCCTGGTCGGGGTCGGCCGTGTCGCCGACGACTGCGACCAGGTCGTCGAGCTGGCCGTCGGGGAAGACAGCGCGCAGCGGCAGCAGCGCGCGGTCGTCGAGCAGCCCGGCGGCACGCTTTGGATCGGCGAAGCCGAGGCGGGCGAGCGTTCCCTCGGTGGTGCTGGTGCGTGAGGACATCGGAGTCTGGCGCGTCACAGCCTCGGCAGGTAGCGGTTCAGCTCGAACTGGCTGATCTCGTGGCGGTAGTCGAGCCACTCCTGGCGCTTGTTGCGCAGGAAGAAGTCGAAGACGTGCTCGCCGAGGACGTCGGCGACGAGCTCGCTCTCCTCCATCACCTCGAGCGCGCGGCCGAGCGATGCCGGCAGCGGCTTGATGCCCATCGCGCGACGCTCGGCGTCGGTGAGGCTCCACACGTCGTCCTCGGTCTCGGGCGGGAGGTCGTAGCCCTCCTCGATGCCCTTGAGCCCGGCGCCGAGCAGCACCGCGAAGGCGAGGTAGGGGTTGCACGCGGCGTCGAGCGAACGCACCTCGACGCGCGTCGACTGGCCCTTGTTGGGCTTGTGCATCGGCACGCGGACCAGTGCCGAACGGTTGTTGTGGCCCCACGTGAGGTGCGCGGGCGCCTCTCCCCCACCCCAGAGCCGCTTGTAGGAGTTGACCCACTGGTTGGTCACCGCCGCGATCTCGGCGCCGTGCCGCAGCAGGCCCGCGATGAACTGACGACCGACCTTGCTCAGCTGGTATGGGGCACCGGCCTCGTAGAAGGCGTTGGAGTCGCCCTCGAAGAGCGAGAGGTGCGTGTGCATCCCCGAGCCGGGGTGCTCCGAGAACGGCTTCGGCATGAAGGTCGCGTAGATGCCCTGCGTCAGGGCGACCTCCTTGACGACCGTGCGGAAGGTCATGATGTTGTCGGCCGTGCTGAGGGCGTCGGCGTAACGAAGGTCGATCTCGTTCTGGCCGGGCGCGCCCTCGTGGTGGCTGAACTCGACGGAGATGCCCATGTTCTCGAGCATCGTGATGGCGGCCCGGCGGAAGTCGTGGCCGGTGCCGTGCGGCACGTGGTCGAAGTAGCCGGCGTCGTCGACAGGCACTGGACGACCGTCGGACCCGCGCCCCTGCTCGAGCAGGAAGAACTCGATCTCGGGGTGGGTGTAGAAGGTGAAGCCGAGGTCGGCGGCCTTGCCGAGGGCGCGCTGCAGCACGTGGCGCGGGTCGGCGAAGCTCGGCGTGCCGTCGGGCAGCTGCAGGTCGCAGAACATGCGGGCCGTGCCGGGCGGGTCGCCGCGCCACGGCAGGATCTGGAAGGTTGAGGGGTCGGGCTTGGCGAGCATGTCGGCCTCGAAGACGCGGGCGAAGCCCTCGATGGCCGAACCGTCGAAGCCGATGCCCTCGGCGAAGGCCCCCTCGAGCTCGGCCGGCGCGACGGCCACCGACTTCAGGGTGCCGAGCACGTCGGTGAACCATAGACGGACGAAGCGGATGTCTCGCTCTTCGATCGTGCGCAGCACGAACTCTTCCTGACGGTTCATGTGTCGATCCTGCCGCATCGCTGTTTCGGGCATGTGACGTGACACGTTTTGTGGACGTCACTGCTGCGGTGTGCCGTCGGGACGTGAGCGTTCGACGGGCGGAAAGGTCGAGTGCCCGCTTCCCGACGGACGCGAAGGGCCCCCGGGAACTCGTCCCCGGGGGCCCTCGACGTCATGACCGTGAGGTCACTTGAACGTGACGTCGACCTGCAGCTCGTTGCCGCCCTGACGCGTCTTGGAGACGGTCATGGTCGTGCCCGAGCCGGCAACCTTCGTGGACGCCCAAGGGTTGTCGGCAGTCCAGTAGCGGTTCGGGTCGCGGTCGTCGAACGTCGGGATCGCCGGCTGCGACGGGACCTTGGTCGCCACGCCGTTGCGGTGGAAGGTCACCGCGTCGGTGCGCTCCTGGCCGAACGTGGCGTCGAACGGCTGACGACGGTTGCCCAGCATGGTGCGCGTGCCGTTGGCGTTGTTCAGCATGATCGGCGCGGGTCGTGCGTCGACGGGGAGGACCTCGCCGGCGCCGGGGTGGGCCGAGGTGTTGTTGTTGGTGTACTCACCGTTGGCGAACCAGACGAGCATGCCGTTCTGGTACGGGAAGCGCTCGACCCAGTCGGGACGCGTGCTGGTCCAGCCGAAGTTGTAGGGGCCGGTCTTCAGCGTCGCGTCGTAGCCGCTGTACACGCGGTTCTCGGCGAAGTAGAAGTCCTGCACCTTCTTCGTGGTGGTGCCGTTGATGATCGAGAAGCCCTTCGCGGTCCAGGCGCCGGCGCCCGACTCCACGTCGTCGACCGGCCCCGTGACGCCGTCCTGCTTGACCGCGATGTCGTCGACGAACGCCTCGCTGGAGACGCCGCCGTCGCTCGCGATGCGGAAACGGAACTGGACGTTCTGGCCCTTGTAGGCCGAGAGGTCCCAGGACTTCTGGGCCCAGGCGAACTTGCCGTCCGTCGGGGCACCGAGCTGCGCCCAGTTGGCGCCGTTGTCGGTCGAGACCTCGGCGTAGAGGTAGTCGTAGCCCTTCTCGAGGTTGCCCTGCACCCAGGCCGTCAGCTCGGCCGAGGAGGTGGCCCCGGTGAGGTCGACGGACCGCGTAAGCGTGTTGTTGAGGTTGTCGCCGTAGCCGCTCCACCACTCACCAGTGCCCGAGTGCGGGGTGTTGCGCTTGGTCGTCACCGTGCGCTCGGGAAGCGGCACGACGAGTGCCTGCACCGAGTCGCTGGCCGTGGCGAGGTTCGCCTGGCTCAGCTTGACCGTCGTGTTGGTCCCGAAGGGCACCAGCTTGTAGTCGAGCCAGCCGAGCTGCAGCTTCTCCCACGGACCCATGTAGCCGGGCGTCGTGCCGATGGAGTCGGTGCCGCGGTTGAGCCACGAGCCACCGCTCATCAGCGTCCAGAACGCGGTGCTGTTGTCGCCGCCGGCCGTGTCGTAGAGGTCGGGCAGGCCGAGGTCGTGGCCGAACTCGTGCGCGAAGACGCCGAGGCCGCCGTTCTCGGGCTCGGTGGTGTAGTCACCGATCCACATCCCGGAGTCGCCGAGCGGCACGCCGCCGAGCTTGTTGAAGCTGGGGCCCGTCGTGCCGGCGTCGGTCGAGTAGGCGTACCAGCGGTGCGACCAGATGGCGTCCTCGCCCTGAGCGCCGCCGCCGGCCTCCTCGCCCTCGCCGGCGTGGATGGCCTGGAAGTGGTCGATGTAGCCGTCGGGCTCGTTGAAGTTGCCGTCGCCGTCGTAGTCGTAGCGGTCGACCTTGTCGAACTGCGCGAGATAGGTCTTGATCTCGGCGTCGGTCTTGCCCTTGGCCTTCTGGTCGTTGTACCAGGCGGTGGCGGTGTCCTTGACGTAGTTCCAGTAGCCGTCGGCCTCGCTGGTGCCGTCGCCGTCGACCGGGTTGTGGCCGTAGCGCGCCTCGTTGTAGGGGACGGTCACCCAGTCCGACACGTCGCCCTTGGCCAGGAAGCGGCCGTTGGACTGCTTGAGGTAGAAGTCCCGGAACGACTCGCCCTGCCCGAACATCATGTCGAGGTAGTGCTGGCGGTTGAAGTCCTTGGTCCAGTACGTCGAGTTGTCGTCGGTGGCGTTGCCGTCCCACGTGCGGTCGGGGCTGGCGATGTTGTTGTGGACCGGGCCGGCCGTGCCACCCGTGGCGGGCATCGTCTTGTCACCGAAGTCGGTGAGGATCGTGAAGATGTCCTCCTCACGGTTGACCGGGTAGTTGACGTACTTCGACTTCTTGGGCTTGCCGTTCTTGTCGGCGCCCTTGCTCTTGACCTCGATGACGCGGTTGCCGTTGATGGTCCTGGTCGTCGCCTCGCCCTTGAGGAGCTTGGCAACGGCGTCCTTGCGCTCGGCGGCCTGGGCCTCGGCGAGGGGGTTGGGCAGGTTGTCGTGCCGCGAGGCCTGGGCAGCAGCGGGGTCTCCGCTCACCGGGGCCTTGACGACGGGGGTTGCCTGAGCCTGCAGCGGGGCTGTGAGGCCGGTGACGACGAGCGCCCCCACGGCCAACCCCGAGACAGCGCTCCACTGGCGCTTGTTCACGATCTGTCCTCCTGGTCATGAGACGCCGTCAACCCGGCGCCTCGGGTATGACAACACACACATCGGACAATGTGGCTGCTAGCCGCACAGAAAGTGAAAAAAGTTGCGCGACAAGGCAGTTCGGGACAAAAAACGTAAATTCTTCGTAAAGAGCGGTTCCTGAACCCTTCCCAAGATGCCTCTGCTTCGGATACAGACCACATCTGCAACAGAGGCACCTCGGGCACGGTCCACCGGCCCCGGGCAGCACGAAGACCCGCCGTTATGCTCCGGGCATGAGCACTGACGCCCCCGAGGAGCAGAGTCCCTACGGTGCGGGCAGCCGTGGCGGCGGGCCGGCCGCCCCGTCAGGAGCACCCGGCGAGACCGCATCCCTCCCCCGACGGGTGCGCATTCCCCACCTGCAGGCGATGAAGGCCGAGGGGCGTCGCTGGGCGATGCTCACCGCATACGACATGTATGCCGCGCAGATCTTCGACGAGGCGGGCATCCCCGTGCTGCTCGTCGGCGACTCGGCCGGCAACAACGTGTACGGCTACGAGACGACGGTGCCCGTCACCCTCGACGAGATGATCCCGCTCGTGCGCGCCGTCTCGTCGGCCGCCCGGCGCGCCCTCGTCGTCGCCGACCTGCCGTTCGGCTCCTACGGAGCCTCGGTCGAGCAGGGCTTCGCCAGCGCCGTGCGGCTGATGAAGGAGGGGCTCGCGCACGCCGTGAAGCTCGAGGGCGGCACCGCGATGGTCCCGCTCGTCAAGGCCCTCACGGGCGCCGGCATCCCCGTCATGGCGCACGTCGGCTTCACGCCGCAGAGCGAGCACCAGCTCGGCGGCTACCGCGTCCAGGGGCGCGGCGACGCCGCGGACGCGCTCGTCGACGAGGCCCGCGCGCTCCAGGAGGCCGGGGCCTTCTCGGTCGTGCTCGAGATGGTCCCGTCGCCGGTCGCGGCGCGGGTGACCGAGGTGCTCGAGATCCCCACGATCGGCATCGGCGCCGGCAACGGCACCGACGCCCAGGTGCTCGTCTGGAGCGACTTCGCGGGCCTGCGCAGCGGCAAGGCGCCTCGGTTCGTCAAGAAGTACGCCGACCTGCGTGGCACGCTGCTGGACGCCGCCCGGGCGTATGCCGCCGACGTCGAGTCGGGCGCGTTCCCCGACTCGAGCCACTCGTTCGAGTCCTGAGCGCGAGCCGCCCGCCACGGTCGGGGCCCGGGCGGGCGGGACGGCTCTGCGTCAGGGAATGACGTCAGGACGAGGCGTCGCCCTTGCCGGCAGAGCCGCGCTCGTTCCACTCGCGGTCCTCGGCGTCCCAGTCCTCGGTCTTCTTGTGTGCCGTGTCGAGGGCGGCACGCGCCTCGGCCTCGGACGCGTACGGGCCGAGCACCTGCTCGCCGCGGCTGCGGTTCTCGTCGGTCTCGACCTGGCCGGTGTCGACGTTGTACCAGAAGCTCACGTGCGCACTCCTTCTCCTCGAGGATCTCGTCACGGACGGTGGCCGGACGAGGGGTCCGCCTCGTGGGCGCCCGTCGTGGACGCCGTCCGCGAACGACCTAGACTCCACCGTATGCCGTTGCTCCACCCGCGGGTGTCCCCGCACGCCGTCAGTCCGCGCCGGGCCGTGCCGGCAGCGATCGAGCGTCCGCACTACGTCGACGTGGTCAACCCACGCGAGGACGGCGACGTGCACGTCAAGGACGCCGAGCTCGTGGAGAAGATGCGGGTGGCCGGGCGCATCGCCGCCAACGCGATGGTCGAGGCGTCCAGGGCGATCGCTCCGGGGGTGACCACCGACGAGCTCGACGCCATCGCCCACGCGTACATGCTCGACCACGGCGCCTACCCGTCCCCGCTGGGCTACAAGGCGTTCCCGAAGTCGGTGTGCACGAGCGTCAACGAGGTGATCTGCCACGGCATCCCCGACTCGCGGCCCCTCGAGGACGGCGACATCGTCAACATCGACGTGACGGCATACATCGACGGGGTGCACGGCGACACCGACGCCACCTACCTCGTCGGCGACGTCGACGAGGAGTCGCGCCTGCTCGTCGAGCGCACGCACGAGGCGATGATGCGCGGCATCCGCGCCGCCCGTCCCGGGCGCCAGCTCAACGTCATCGGCCGCGTCATCGAGAGCTACGCCAAGCGCTTCGGCTACGGGGTCGTGCGCGACTTCACCGGCCACGGCATCGGGCTCGAGTTCCACTCGGGGCTCATCGTCCCGCACTACGACGCGGCGCCCCACTACGACACCGTCATCGAGCCCGGCATGACCTTCACCATCGAGCCGATGCTCAACCTCGGCACGCACGAGTGGGACATGTGGGACGACAGGTGGACGGTCGTCACCCGCGACGGCTCCCGCTCGGCACAGTTCGAGCACACGATCCTCATCACCGAGGACGGCAACGAGATCCTCACGCTCGCCGACGGCGCCCAGCCGTAGGCGGGCTCGCACTCGCACGACCCATCGACCACGAAGTCCTCGACAAGGAAGCAGGGACCATGGCCAAGAAGGGCACGCCCCTCGGCATCGACATCGGCGGCAGCGGCATCAAGGGCGCACCCGTCGACCTCAAGAAGGGCGAGCTCGCCGGCAAGCGGCTGCGCATCGACACCCCGCAGCCGGCCACCCCCGACGCCGTGGCCGAGGTCGTCGACGAGATCGTCGACCACTTCGCCGACGTGACGGGCGACTCCCCCATCGGCGTCACCATCCCTGCGGTCGTGATCCGCGGCACGGTGCTGTCGGCGGCCAACATCGACCCGACGTGGATCGACACCGACGCCGAGGCGCTCATCCAGGAGCACACCGGCCGAGCCGTCACCGTGCTCAACGACGCGGATGCGGCAGGCCTCGCCGAGATGTACTACGGCGCCGCCAAGGGCGTGCAGGGGCTCGTCATCCTCACCACGCTCGGCACCGGCATCGGCTCCGCCCTCATCCACGACGGACGGCTGGTGCCGAACTCCGAGCTCGGTCACCTCGAGATCGACGGCTATGACGCCGAGGACCGAGCGGCCTCGTCCCGCAAGGACATCGAGGGCCTCTCCTGGGACGAGTACGTCGAGCGGCTGCAGGTCTACTACGACACGATCGAGAAGCTCTTCTCCCCCGACCTCATCGTCGTGGGCGGCGGCATCAGCAAGGACGGCGACGAGTTCATCCCGAAGCTGAAGACCCGCTGCCCGATCGTGCCGGCCCAGCTGCGCAACCAGGCCGGCATCATCGGGGCCGCGCACCTCGCCGTCGACCTGGCCTGAGCGACAGGCAGACCCTGGCACGTACGACATACCGGCAGGAGGGCGTGGTGACGGAGCAGCCTGACCTGCTCATCGCAAGTCGGTACCGCCTGCTCGAGCGCATCGGCGCCGGCGGCATGGGACACGTCTGGCGCGGGCGCGACGAACGGCTCGGCCGCACCGTGGCCGTCAAGCTGCTGCACTCGCCCGTCGGCCTGCCCGAGGCCGAGGCCGACATGGCGCGACGGCGGGCCATGCGCGAGGCGCGCATCACGGCACGCCTCCAGCACCCCAACGCCGTCCCGGTCTTCGACGTCGTCGACCACGAGGGCCGACCGTGCCTCGTCATGCAGTTCCTGCCCTCGCGCAGCCTCCAGGACGTGCTGGCCGAGACCGGCACGCTCCCGGTCCAAGAGGTCGCCCGGCTCGGCAGCGAGGTGGCGGCCGGCCTCGCCGCCGCACACGACGCGGGCATCGTGCACCGTGACGTCAAGCCGGGCAACATCCTCGTCGGCGACGACGGAACGGCGCGGATCACCGACTTCGGCATCTCGCACGCTCTCGGTGACGCGTCACTGACGTCGACCGGGCTCGTGACGGGGACCCCCGCCTACCTCGCGCCCGAGGTCGCCCGCGGCACCCCGTCGAGCCCGGCCTCCGACGTGTTCTCCCTCGGGTCGACCCTCTTCGCGGCGCTCGAGGGCACGCCTCCCTTCGGCCAGGCCGACAACGCGATGGCCCTGCTGCACCGCGTCGCATCGGGCACGGTCTCGGAGCCCAGGGCGAGCGCGCTGTCGCCCGTGCTGCTGAGGATGCTCGACGCCGACCCTGCGGCACGGCCCTCGATGAGCGAGGTGGCGCGCGCGCTGGCCGACGTCGCCGCAGGGAGCACCGTCGCCTTCGACGCCGCGCCGGCACACACTCGCGTGCTGCCCGTGGCGGCCCCTGCCGACACGACGCGGTCCACGCCGGCGCCGGTTCCCGAGCAGATCGAATCGCCTCGTGCGGTGGGCGCGCCGCCCCCTGACCGGCCCGCGAGCCCGCGCGAGGGAGCCACCGGACATCCCCTGGGCCCGCGACGCTCCCGGTCCTGGCTGCCGGCCACCCTGCTCCTCCTCCTGCTGGCGGCCGGGCTCATCGCCTTCCTCGTCTCGCGCAACAGCAGCGCGCCGGGCGGCACCGCCGCGCCGCCCGCCTCTGCCTCGACCACCACGTCGAAGGCCTCCCCCTCCCGCAGCAGCTCACCCCCGACGAGCAGCGCGGCCACCCCGACCACTCCCGCACAGCGGCCCACCAAGAGCACCACCACGTCCGCCCCCGCGACGGTCGGCTCGCAGGACCTGGAGCGGGCGATACGCGACTACTACGCACTGCTGCCCGGCAACCGCGACGCCGGCTGGCAGCGGCTCTCGGCCCACTACCAGGAGACCACGGCGACGAACCGCGAGACGTACGAGGCCTTCTGGAAGTCCGTCGACAAGGTGAGCACCCACCAGGTCAGGGGCACCGCACCCGACTCGGTCACCGCGACCGTGCGCTACGACTTCGCCGACGGCCGTCGCGTCGAGGAGGTCACCTCCTACACGCTCGTGCGCGACGGTGACGCACTCCTCATCGACAGCTCGACGGTCCGGTCCAGCCGACCCGCGTGACGGGCTCGGCTGCAACCGATCCGTGGCACGCCGGCCGACGGCACACGCGATCCTCGGCCGGCGGCATACGTCCGGGTCCCGACGTGCTGGATCACGGAGGTGGGCCCCGGGGGGCGGGCCCGGGGCCCGCGGGGGCGGGGGGGGGGGGGGGGGGCGGCCCGAAGACCCGGGGCACCTCTGTGACGTGTCGGTGGTGGGGGCCCTACCGGGGCAGGTCCCCCACCCGGCTCACCGCGCCGTCACGAGGTTCGACCTCGCGGACGAAGCGCTCGCGCCGGCCACGTTGACCGCCTGGACACTGAACCGGTAGTTGCCGGCGACCAGGGTCGGCGACACGGTGCGGACGGTCGGTCCGACGTTGATCACCGTGGTGGCGAGCACAGCACCGGCGGCCGACATGCGGAGTGCGGACACCCGGTAGCCGGTGATCGGTGAACCGCCCGTGGAGGCCGGAGCCGTCCAGTTCGCGGTGGCCGTGATGGCACCACCTGCAGCGCCGGAGACTGCGGTCCCGATGACCGGGGCACCGGGCACCGTTCGCGGAGTCGCCGAGACCGCCGTCGACAGAGCGCCCGCCCCGAGGGCGTTGACCGCCCGGACTCGGAAGGTGTACAGCAACCCGTTCGAGATCCCCGTGACGGCGAACGACGTGGCAGTCGGTGCAGCCGTGACGGTGCCGACGTTGACCGTGCCGTTGTTGCGCGTGATCACGATCTCGTACCGCAGGATCGCCGACCCACCGTTGCTCGGAGCGACCCACCTCACCGTGACCACGTTCGGTCCCGGAGTGGCCGTCACACCGGTAGGCGTGCCGGGCAGGCCGCGCGGGGTGACGGGCGCGGCGGCGACCGCAGGTCCGGCACCGGCCGCGTTGACCGCGTTGACCGACAGCGTGTAGGTCGTGCCGTTCGACAGCCCGGTCTGCGTGCTGCTCGTGGCCGTCGGGGCGATGCCCGTGACCGTGCGCACCACGGTGGTGCCGACCCGGATCACGACCGTGTAGCTCGTGATCGGGGCGCTGCCGTTGGGCAGCGGCGCCACCCAGCTGATCGTCGCCGCGCCCGTGGTCGTCGCACCGGAGGTGGCCGTGGCGGTCACGGTCCGAGGTGCGCCGGGCACGCCACCGACGGGTGTGACCGTGTTCGAGGTCACTGCCGTCGAGGGACCGAACGTGTTCACGGCGCTGACCGTGAACGTGTGCGCCGACCCGTTGAGGAGCCCCGTGGCCGTGAAGGTCCGCAGGTTCGCGGCGACCGTGTTGGTGCTCAGGACCGTGGTGCCCCGACGGACGACGACCGTGTAGCTCGTGATCGCCGAGCCACCGTCACTTGCCGGTGCGACCCAGTTGACCGTCGCCTGCGCGTTGCCGGCGGTGGCCACGACGCCCGTGGGTGCCCCCGGGAGACCCCGCGGGGTGACTGCGTTCGAGGTGCCCTCGGGGCCGTTGCCGAGCGCGGTGACCGCGCTCACCGACAGGGTGACGGTGGTGCCGTTGACCAGGCCGGTGACCGTGCGGCTCGTCGCCGTCGCGGGGATGCCGGTGATGGTCTGGACCACGGTGGCACCGTTGCGCACGACCACCGTGAAGCTGGTGATCGGCGAGGCCGTGGCGGCCGGAGCCGTCCAGTTGACCGTGGCGGTACCGGTGGTCGTGGCGCCTGCGCTAGCCGTGGCCGTGACGTTCGTCGGAGCGTTCGGGACCGTGAGCGGCGCCGTCTGGTCCGAGAACTTCAGCAGCTCGATGTTGCGCAGGGTGTCGACACCGTCGCTGACCTTCTGTCCGACGACGTCCGCACCGGTCTGTGTGACCCGGATGCTCGCGAGCGTCGTGCCGGAGGCGGCGACGGAGGTGATGCTGTAGTTCGACAGCGGACCGCTGAAGACTGCAGTGTCACAGTTGACCGAGGTGGCCGTCGGAGCCGGCGTCGTGTCGGAGCAGTCGGCCGCAGCCGTGCCCGCAGTGACCTCGCGCACGGTGACCAGGTTGCCCGGGTCGACGAGTCCGGCGAAGACCGCCTGCTGCAGGGTCATCCCTGCAGTGCCCGGACCGAAGGTGCCGGACTTGGCGGTGTTCTCCATGAGGTCGGTGGAACCGAGCTCGGTACCCGCGGTGTTGCGGACGCTGATCCGCACCGAGAGGGCCTTGTCGCCGTCGATGATGTCGTCGGCGCCACGTCCCTCGATGGTGTCGTTGCCGGCACCTCCGAGGAGGATGTTGCCGTCGCCCCAGACGTTCGTGCCGCTGAGGACCGGGCAGTCCTTGGAGGCCGAGGCGGCAATCACGTCGGCGAGCGGCGTCGCAAGAGCGGGCAGCAGCCGGTTGAGGCCGACGATGCGGTTGACACCGTTCTGGTCCAGAACGTCACATCCGATGAACCCGCCCCCGCCGCGCTGGCTGGGCACGATGTCGTCGCCGCGGAGCTTGTCATCGAGGTTGGCGCCGGAGAGCGCCTCGACCTCGTTGAACTTGTCTCGGACGCCGACCTGCAGGATGTCCAGCGGCAGGATCGGGAGGGCCAGGTCAGCGTCCTGCGGCTGCGGGTCGCTCTGGCCGATCTCCCAGTCGTAGCCGGAGGCTCCGGCGACCTTCTCGATGCCGGGCCCGGCGACACCGATGTCGTCGCCGCCCTCCATGTCGTAGTCGTCGTCGCCGCCCTGGCCGATCAGGACATCGTGCCCGGGCTTCTGGGAGTCATCCAGGAAGAACAGGTTTCCGCTGTCTCCCTGCAGGAGGTCGGGCTGGTCGCCGCCCTCTTCCCAGTCGTCCCCACTGTCACCGAACACGGCGTCCTCGCCCTGCCCGGCGATGACGAAGTCGTCGCCTGACCCGGCGAACGTCTCGTTGATGTTGGCGCCGCCGTTGGTGAAGTCGTTGCCGTCCCCGCCCATGACGATGTCCAGGCCGGGTCCGGCGTCGATGGCGTCGTTGCCGGGGCCGCCCTTGGGCACGTCGTCACCCGCGAGGTCGGTGATGATGTCGTTGCCCTCGCCGCCCAACGCGACGTCGGCTCCGTCACCGCCTTCGATGATGTCGTTGCCGACCCCGCCCCAGAACGTGTCGTTGTCGTTGCCGCCGTAGATGCGGTCGACGCCGGCCGTGCCGTTGTAGACGCTCTGGCCGTTGATGCCGGCCGGGTCGACGGTGTTCCGGGCGCGGTACTTGATCGTGCCGTCAGGCATGCGGATCAGCAGGTCCGTCTCGCTGCAGTCCGAGCTCGGGTCGTCCGCCACGGTTCCACCGGACGCTGCGAAGCCGGCGGCCGTGCCCGCGAGGTTCTTGAGCTCGAACTTGCAGTCCGCAGTGGCGAACGCATCGGCCTTCAGGCTGTGCGCGTTGGTGTTGCGCATGATGAGCTCGGCGAAGGAGTTCCCTTCGAGCTGCGCCCGGAGGTTCATTCCCGGCGTGCGTGCCAGGTAGTAGAGGCGGTCACCGTTCTGCAGGTCCGTCAGCTGCTTCTCGAACACGTAGTTGAACGTGCTGCCCAGCAGGCCACCGAAGAGGTTGGTCCTCTCGGCCAGGCCACCGACCCACAGGTCGACGTTGTCCAGGCCGGTGATCGAGCTCGTCCCGGCATTGGCCCACGCGCCCGTGCTCGTCATGAACGCGGCCGCGTCAGCCGGCGGGACCTCGCCCGTGGTGGGGCTGACGATGAGGCGTGCAGCCTCCCGCTTGGCCGCCACGGTCGTGGCCGCCGTGATCGTCGGGTGCAGGCCGTAGGCCGCCACGAAGTTCACGAGCGACTCCGGGTGCTTCAGGTTCTCGCCGAAGTCGACCCAGTTCACGTAGGGCTGCAGCTGGCCGTCGTTCGTCGAGTTGAACAGCTCTCGACGCAGGACGTTCAGCCGGGGGATCCCCTCGGAGCGCGCCCGGGCCATGTTGATGGTGGCCAGGTCGAGCGGCAGTCCCAGCAGGTTGTTCCGCAGCGTCTCCGTCACGAACTCGTCGAGCTCGTTGCCCACCTGGTCCGACATCCCCATGATGATGCTGCCGGCAGCCTCTTCCGAGGTCAGCGGGCCCGCGGGACCGCCGTTCGTGTACTCCGGCGGGTTGAGGAAGCCGTCGAGCAGCGAGATGTCGTTCTGGCTGCCCTTGGTGTCATCGGAGGTGCCGAAGACGCCATCGGGGCCGACGCCGTCCTCGTTGCGGCGAGAGATCGTGTCGGTCAGCATGGAGTGGCCGAAGCGGTACACCGCGTGGGCGAACTCGGCCTTGACGGCCGGGTTGAGCTCGGTCTGGGTGAAGGCGAACGGCTGGAAGGGGTTGATCGCGGGCTGGACCTTGCGCGCGAACTCCTCGAACACCAGGTGCTGGTACTCCATCTCGGTGATGAACCGGGCGGCCTGGAAGAGGCGCTCACCGTTCCAGCCGTTGGCGCCTGCTGCCAGTCTCCATTCGGCCAGTGCAGCCACCCCGCTCGGCGTCGTGTCGTTCAGCAGGACGTTCTTGATGCTGCCGACAGCCGGGTTGGTGTCATCGCCGACGAGCCGGTCGTGCTCCGAGTGGAAGATCTGGTGGATCGCGGTCAGACCGATGTTCTCGTTGACGCGGCCGTCACCGGCGATGAAGTGCGCGTTGAGCATCTCGTCGTCGTAGGTCCCCGGTGCCTGGCTCGCGAAGTCGGCCGAAGCCGTCGTGTCGGGATCCGGTGTGGGCGCCACCGGCGGTGTCGCCGGGTTGCGGTCGGTGTCCTGCGGGGACGGGTCGGCGTTGTGCGCGATGTCCGTCAGGAACGGAGTGTCGAAGTACCGGACGTTCGCCGGGACCAGCGTGCCGGCTCCCCCGTTGTCGGCGCGGTTCGCCTCCACCAGTCCGGTGGACGTGACGAACTGCGGAAGTCCGCGGGCCGGGCCCGGGATGAACTTGCCGTAGGGGTCTGCGGCCAGCATGGGGACGTTCAGGACGTCCTTGTCCAGCAGCTGGATACCGAGCAGCGCCGAGGCCTGGGCCTTGGTGGTGGCCCAGGTCGCCATGCCGCCCGCGGTGGGTCCGGCGGGTCCGCCGAGCAGCTTGCCCGTCGAGACGGGCCTGCCGGCAGCGTTGTTGACGTACTCGCGCAGGAAGACCTGGTGCGAGGCGTGCGAGGTGTAGGTCTGGCTCTGGTCGACCCAGGGCGAGTCCGTGTTGTTGGCGTCCTGGACGTCGTCCAAGCTCTCATCGGCAGGCGTGGCCGGGTTGTCTCCCAGGATGCCGTCTTGTCCGGGCTGGTTCTGCCCCCGGGTCAGCACCATGAAGGCCTGGCTGGCGGGCACCTCGTCGCCGGTGCCGGCCTTGCCGTCCGGGCCGAGGGTGCGCAGCGGGTCGTCAGCGCGGAGCGGGACGAAGACCGTGCCGCCGCCCTTGACCGTCTGGTCGACGCCGTGGTCGAAGAACTGTCCGAACAGCGTGAACATCGAGTTGTAGGGCGGGGACAGCCCGACGTCCGTCGTGACGTTCGGGATGAACAAGGTGGTGTGGGACGGCACGCAGCCGGCCGGTACCCCTGCGGCGCCGGTGGTGGGGTCGGGGTCGGTCGTGCACGGGACGACACCCGTGTTCCCCTGCGTCCGAACCGGGTTGCCGGCCGCGGCGACGGCGGCCGGGTTGGTCGACGTCTGGTCGACGATCAGGTTGCTGATCACACGGGGCTCAGAGTCGAAGACGTTCCCCTTCTTCTGCGCGTACGTGGACGACACCGTCGGGCCGAAGCCGGCGGGTGAGTTCTCCGCCGCCTTGAACACCGGTGTGGCGAGGCGCGGGAACTTCTGGTCCGCGGCGCCGAACGTCTCCTGGCCCGGCTGCAGGTTGTTGCACGAGCCGTCGACGGTACGCAGACCGTAGGAGACCAGCGGACTGGGGATCTGATCGGGCCCCGTGCCGATGAGCGTGTCGCACGGGTGCGCGGGTGACAGCGTTGCCGCGTGCCTCTCGGAGATCTTGATCTGCTTGAGGATGTACGCCAGGTCCGCCGGCGACACCGTGAAGCCCTCCCCGACGGGTGCAACAGCGGCTTGCGCCATCAGTGCGGTCGACGGGACGAGCATCGCCACGGGAATGGCAATCGCCGTTCCAGCGGCCACGCGCCTGAAGCGCCGGGTCATCCTCGGATGCCACGCGGCACTTTCATGTCGACGCAGGCCCCAGAGGGACCGCGTTTTCGGCACTCCGGGCGACCTGCCTGTGATCCAGTTCATGGCATCCCTATCTCGTGAGTACTGCTGTGTGGAGTTGTGAGTTGGTGACAGAAGGCGCCGGTCGGCGTCCACGGGTGAGGTGCCGGGCGCGCGCGGTGCTGCCCGTGGTCACGGTGTCGGTGCGGGAGAGCCCCCGCAGCTGGGCATCGATGGTGCGCCGGGCGTCCTCGCCGGACGGACCGCCTCCGGGGGGCAGGGGTGGGCCGGCGACGGGGGTCGCCGGCTCGCCCGTGATGGTGACGTAGAGGCAGATGACCGACTCGATGAGCTGGGCCAGGTCGGGGGCCGACTCGGACGGTCCGCCCAGCAGTCGGGTGTAGATCTCCTGCAGCCGCGGGCCGGGCTGGCAGCCGAGCTCGGCGGCGAGGTGCCGGCGGCACTGCTCGTAGGAGCGCAGACCGTCCGCGTGCCGTCCCTGCACCTCGGAGCTGCGCAGCAGGACCCACCAGGCGCTCTCGTCGAGCGGGTCGAGGTCGATCGCTGCCCGGGCCCACGTGGCGGCATCGCCGGGCGCGACGTCGACGACCTTCTCGGCGGCGGCGACGAGCCACGCACGCACCTGGCACCCGTGGCGCCACCGGGCGTCCTCGAGCCATGCTGCGTCGCCCTCCCCGGGGAGGAACGGGCGCACGAGCTGCGAGAGGGCCGACCGCAGCTGCAGGGTCGCGGCGTCGAGGTCCACCTGGTGCAGGGCGCGCTCCACGACGCGACGCTGGCGGTGCAGGTCGAGGTCGACGACGTCGGCGTCGAGCCGGTAGCAGCCGGCCCCGGTCTCGATGGGGCTCCATCGAGGGGCACCTGCCGGACGTAGCCGCTTGCGCAGCTGGCAGATGTACGTCTCCAGCGTTGCGCCACAGGCGGATCCGCGCTCGCCGGGCCAGAGCATCGAGATGAGCTCGTCCTTTGCGACGGGCATGCCGTCGGCGAAGAGCAGCGCGAGGAGCAGGTGACGGACCTTCGTGCCGCCGATGTCCCGGGGGCCGAGCTCCCGGTCGTCCACGCGAACGCTCACACCGCCCAAGAGCTGTACAGCGATCGGCTCCTGCACGTCGATCGCATCGCTTGCCACTGCGCTCATCGGCCCTCCCCGCCCATGTCGCCCCGGACGGCATCGTCCGGTCACACCTGGGGCGTGGCCGAGCTGGGTCGGCTATTCCCCCCGTCCGGGGTGCCGCGTGATGCGGCACCGAGGACCCTCGACGGGAGGCATGCAGGGCACAGTGTCACGTGCGGTGGTCCGGCTGTGCCTGGCACTGCCGAACCGACGACGCATGACTCCCCGGGCTGTTCCTGGAGGAACGGCATGGCATGGCCCATCGTCCGTGCGCACGTGTCTCCCCCACGGCTGCTCACGGTCTGGGCGTCGCCCCCGCGACTCGTTCCCCCAGGGAGCCCAAGGCCCCTCTGTCCCCCGTTCCTCCCTTGCTGTTGTCTGCTCAGCAGTGTGCTCCCAGTCACGTCACAGACAACGGGAAACAAGAAAATTGCTTCGCCTGAGTTGCGCCGGATCGTCTGCAGGAGTGAACAATTCGGACATTAGGTGCCGTTGTGCGACTGACCGCCGCCCGAAGGGGTCGAGCTCAGGCACGCCGGAGCGACGACAGCAGCTCCGGAGCCCGGCGGTCGTAGATGCGGGCTCCCGTCCTGACGCCGAGGACCGCAGCTGCACACCCCCCGCCGATGCCGACGACGACCACGACCCAGGCCGCAGCGGCCACGCCGGACCAGGCAGCCCAGGCGAGCAGCACTGCAGGGGACGCCAGCACGAGCGTGGCAACGCTGGCGATCGACTGGGCCGCGACCGCGATGCCCGCAGCGCCCGGCGGGGTGCCGAAGGGGCTTGCGCCGGGCTCGGGCAGCGGATAGGGCAGCACGACGCTCATCACGCTGGAGACGCCCAGACCTGCTCCGAGCAACGCCACCGAGAGGCCCGCCCCGGCGGGCGTCAGGTCCCAACGGCCGCCGACCCCCACCCCGACCAGCGTATAGACCGGGACGAGGGCCAGAGCGAGCAGCAGGTCGGGCAGGGCCCGCCCACGGCGGTCGTCGGTGCCGGTGGTACCCGCCACGACGTGCAGCCACAGCGCGTCGGAGTCGTAGGACACGGCGTTGTGCCCGCTCCACCCGATGAGGAAGGCGAGGAGCGGGCCCATGAGCAGCGGCGGCCACGTCAGGTCGGACGCGAAGAAGGGGATGAGCAGCGCGAGAGGCAGCACCGGCGTCATCCCCATGCTGGTCTGGTAGCGCGGGTCGCGCCTCCAGTAGGTGAGGACCCGCGCCGCGACGGCACCGGACGGGGTGCCGGGCAGTCGGGCGAGCAGGCCGAGGTCGTCGCCGGCGGAGGCGCGGGAGTCGGATCGCGAGACGGCGCGCGGGTTCTCCACCTGCGCGCGCAGCACGCGCGACCACAGCACGAACACGAGGACGAGCAGCCCCGTGGCCAGGCCGAGGCGGAGGACCCCGACGAGCGGTCGCCCTGCGGCCACGTCTCCCGGCGCCGCCCACGCCCACCCGAGCGGCGACCAGGAGACGACTCCTGCTGCCGCACGGGCGGCCGGACCGAGCCCGCCACCGAGGTTGGCCAGGATCGCCGCCGCCGGCGCGACGAGCCCGAAGAGGACGAGGCCGAGCACGGCCACGACGTCGCGGCCCCGACGGCTCGAGAGGGCGTTGGTGAGCGACGCGCAGACCCAGCGGCTCGTCGTGATCGCCGTCAGGAGCCCGACCGCCGTCGACGCCACGGCCACGAGCGTCGACGCCACCGTCTGCGACCAGGCGACGACGACTCCGGCAGCCAGCACCGTCGACGCCATCGACGGCAGGCTCACCAGAGCCGCGAGGACGAGGCCGACGGCCAGGTCGCGCTGGGGAACGGCGAACGTGGCGAACCGGCCCGGGTCGAGGGTCGGGTCGGAACCGAAGGAGAACAGCGGCAGCACCGTCCAGAGGACGGTGCCGGCCGCACCGGCGAGGGGGACGACCACCTGCGCCGCATCGAGGGAGCCGCGGAACGAGGCGAGGATCAGCGCGAGACCCGCGACGAGGAAGGAGAAGTAGACGATGCCCACGACGGCACCGATGGCCTGAGTGCGGCTGCGACGGAAGATGTTGCGCAGCAGGGTCAGCTTCAGTCGGACGAGGTGCGCAACCACGACAGCCCCACCACCTCGGTCGAGCCGCCGACGAGGTCGACGAACCGTTCCTCGAGGGACTGCGCGCCGCGGACCTCGTCGAGCCCACCCGCTGCGAGCACCACTCCCTCCGAGATGACCGCCACGTGGGTGCATGTGCGCTCGACGAGGTCCATGACGTGGCTGGAGAGAACGACCGTGCTTCCGGACTCGACGTAGTCGGAGAGGATGTGACGGATCGTCGCGGCCGAGATCGGGTCGACGGCCTCGAACGGCTCGTCGAGGACCAGCACCCGCGGGCCGTGAACGAGCGCGGAGGCGAGCGTGACCTTCTTCGTCATGCCGGCCGAGTAGTCGACGACGAGCTTGCCCTGCGCGTCGGACAGCCCCAGAGCCGCGACCAGCTCGCCTGCCCGCTCCGACGCGACCTCACGCGACATGCCTCGCAGCAGCCCGGCATACGTGATGAGCTGCAGGCCGGTGAGGCGGTCGAAGAGCCGGAGCCCGTCGGGCAGCACGCCGAGGAGGCGCTTGGCGGCGACGGGGTCGGCCCACACGTCGTGGCCGAGCACGAAGGCCTGCCCCGCGTCGGGCCGCAGCAGCCCGGTGACCATGGACAGCGTCGTCGTCTTGCCCGCGCCGTTGGGTCCGACCAGGCCGAAGAACGACCCTCGCGGGACGTCGAGGTCGATCCCCTTGACCGCGACGACGTCATCGAACCGCTTGCCTAGCCCGCGCATCGCGATGGCCGGACCTTCGCTCGGGCTGCCTTGAGGCGCAGGAAATTCCGGCGTGACACGCATGGCTGGCGCGGGCGGGTCGTCAGAACGTCGCCGACTCGGCGTCGCGCAGCGGGGTGTAGGTCAGGCCGTCGACGCCCGCGAACTGCTCGATGTGACCGGAGTACATCCGGTGCCCGACGTCGCTGAGCAGGGCGTCGTGGATGGGGATGAACACGTTCGGCGCGATGCGCCCGACGAAGGCGATCGAGTCGCGGCTCGCCGCCCACGGGGCGTTGAGCGGATGGGCGAGCACGTCGACCTCGCCGGGCTCGCCGTCGTACGCGTCACCGGGGTGGAACAGCGACGGCTCGCCGTCGGCGCGGAGCACGACACCGACATTGGGGATGCGGGGCATGTTGGGGTGGTTGAACGCGTGGAGCTCACCAACGGGAGTCACCCGCACGTCTCCGACGGCGAAGTCCTCGCCCTGCTGCGAGGGGACGGCTGCGAGGCCCTCTGCGCGGAGCTTCTCGGCCGTCAGCGGGTCGGTGTGGACGCTGGCCGAGGGGTTGGCTCGGACGAGGGCCGCGGCACGGTCGGGGTCGAAGTGGTCGGGGTGGTTGTGCGTTACGAAGATCGCGTCGAGGTCGGTGAGCTGCTCGAAGCCGGTGGAGAAGTTGCCCGGGTCGATGAGGACGCGTCGGTCGGCGATCTCGACGAGGAGGCAGGCATGTCCGAGATGAGTCACGCGCATGGGACCACCTAACCACGCACCACCGTCATCTCGGCGGCATCGTGCTCGTGGCGCAGGTCGTAGAAGAGCAGGCCGATCCCGATCGTGGGCACCGGCACGAGCAGGGCGGTGCAGGCAGCGGCCACGACGTTGCACATCGCGACGGGCCAACCCGTCAGGAGCAGCAGCAGGCCCCCGACGACCGGCCCGCAGAGCGTCGCCGAGTAGAGCAGCACGAGCGCCAGCATCGTCGACTTCAGGCGGCGCGTCCGGGTCAGGGCGGCACTGCGGGCGAAAGCCGCTCGTGGACCGAGCCGTTCGAGGCTGCTGGCCACGAACGACACGCACCAGAGCGACAGCAGCACGAGGCCGACGGGAGCCAGCCAGAAGCTGCTGAACAGGAGGGTGACCGCCACCGCGCCGAGCAGGTAGGTCACGGCCGGGGCGGGCTGCCCCACGAGACGTCGCGCGGCCGCCCTCCAGGAGGGTCGCACCGCTCGTGCGCGCTGCCCCAGCAGGTCGAGCACCACGGTGACCACGCCCGCCTGGACGACGAAGAGGACGAACCACGCCACCGCCGACGCGGGCACCGTGACCCAGGCGTTGCGGCTGCCGTTCACCTCGGTGATGCCGGCATCGACACCGGGCCTGACCGACCACTGCCGCGCGTACGACGCCACGACCCCCGCGACGAACAGCGCGAGACTCGCCGGCAGCAGCTGACGCCCGAGGCCGCGCGCGATGGCGACCCCGTCGACGAGGATCTGACCCGTGTGCCGCTCACGATCCGGCTGCTGCCTGTCGCCGCCGCGCCATCGCGTCGACCTGGCGAGCGCCACCGCCGCCAGGACCAGCGCCAGCAGGGCCACGGTGACGACCACTGGTCGCTCGAGAGCCGCCAGCAGCAGCACCGAACCGCCCGCGACGAGCGTGCAGAACCCGTCGGCGGCGAGGCCCGGGACCGGAGGCAGCGCGACGGCGCCCTGCCGACCCTCCTGCTCGACCCAGGTGATGGGAGCGTCCCACTGCTGCTTGGTCGCTGGGCCTGTCGGCCCGTTGTTGAAACCGGGCGCCCGCTGCCCCCAGCGCCCCTGGTAGGCCAGCCACGCGTACGGGTCGGAGGCCGAGCGCGGCACGTCGGCGGGCAGCAGCTCGACCGTGGGCGAGACGGCGGTTCCCGGCGCCGTGGTGTCGTCGCAGCCGAAACCGGTGGCGGCGCTGCGCCCGAACCAGACGGCTTGGGTGTAGTACGCGGCGTGCGACCCCTGGCCCGGATAGACGACGGGGTGCCCGTCGAGCAGCGCGAGCCTGTCACGGTCGGACCAGTCGGCCACCTCCGCGCCCTCGTGCTGGGCGTATGCCGCCTGTCTGGGCGAGCGCGCCAGCGCTGCAGGAGCGTCGGGCGCGTCGAAGACGAGCTGCACCATCTCCCAGTCGCCCTCGTGGCGGTCGTTCCAGTCGTTGTAGACCCACCAGAACCAGTACTGGAGGACGACGCTGCCCGACTGCGGCACCACGCGGGCGTAGACGGTGGGTCGCTCCTTCTGCTGGAGGGTATCGGCCCAGCGCTCGTAGTCGCAGCGCGGGGAGAGCGCGCGACCGGGCAGGTCGAGGTTGGAGCCTGCCGGGGCGGCGTACAGGTCGGACGCCCGTGGGGCGCGCACATCGCCCTGCGGCGTGTGCAGCACGACGTCCGGTCGGCCCAGCATCGCGTCGACGCGGATCGGCAGGAACGGCTCTCCGTCGCCGCACGGCTGCGCCTGGGTGCGGACGACGACGACCGGCGCGTAGCGCTCGGCGAGCTGCTGCGCGGCGTTCTCGCCCGTCGCGGCCGGCTCGCTGTCTCGCGCGGACACCGTCACGCGGGATGGCGCCGTCGCAGACGCAGCAACCGCAGAGAGCAGGACGCCGAGGCCCAGGAGCAGCAGGACGGCCGCCGTCCTCGCGGCACCGCTCAGCCCGGCATCGCCCATGGCGACAGCAGACCACACGTCGACGACGCTGTCGCTGACGAGCACGCGCAGGCGCGGGCACAGAGGCCGTCAGGCCCCCGGAGCGGGACCGCCCCGCTTCGAGCCGCCGAGCGGCGGTCCGAGAGGAGCACCGGCGGAGCGCCGGCGCGCCCGGCCGATGCGCGAGGCTCCCGTCACCCTGCGCTGCAGCTCCGCAGCGGGCCACGTCCAGCAGGTGGCTCGCGCCGCGGGACTCGTCGCCCCGCAACAGTGGTCCGGCATCGTCAGCTCCTCCCGTCGCCCCCTCCAGGACAACGAGGCTCGCGTGCCGGGAGTCACGCAGCGGCGAACGCAGGGACGACCTGAGGACGGCACCGGCAGTCAGTGCGGTCGGCGCCCGGCCGCCTCCTCCACCGCCGCCTTGTCGTAGTCGGACATCGCGCGGGTGTCGCGGGGCTCCGCGAACGGCTCGAGGTCCTCGGGCACCCCGGCCGCGATGGCACGGCCACGGTCGAGCTCGGCGTTGATCTCAGCTCCCAGCAGGATGGCGATGTTGGTCAGCCACAGCCAGACGAGGAAGACGACCACCCCCGCCAGGGAGCCGTACGTCTTGTTGTACGAGGAGAAGTAGGCCACGTACACCGCGAACAGGCCCGAGACGACGAGCCAGATCACCACGGCGATGATGCCGCCGGGGCTCACCCACTTCACCCCGCCCTGCCGCGCGTTGGGGCTCGCCCAGAAGAGCACCGCGAACAGCACCGACACGAGGAGCAGCAGGACCGGCCACTTGAGCACGTTCCAGAGCGTCAGTCCCGTGTCGCCTGCGCCGACCAGCTGCCCGATCTGCCGGGCCACCGGGCCGCTCACGACGACGATGACGGCGCTGACGACCATGACGACGACGGCGAAGACGGTCACTCCCACTCGGATGGGGATGGTCTTCCAGATCGGCCGGCCCTCGGGGATGTCGTAGATGACGTTCGAGGCGCGCATGAACGCCGATACGTAGCCCGAGGCGGACCACAGGGCGACGAGCAGACCGACGACTGCTCCGAGGCCCGCGCTCGTGCGGTTCGCCTGGGCCTGCGCGATGAGGGTGCGCACGAACTCGGCGCTGGAGCCGGGCGCCACCGCCTGCACCTGGTCGACCACCTGCGCGGTGGCGTCCTTGCCGAGCAGGCCGAGCGCCGCCACGAGCACGACGAGGGCTGGCGCGATCGACAGGAGTCCGTAGTAGGTCAGGGACGCGGCCAGGTCGGTGAGGTTGTCCCGCTTGAACTCACGACGGGCGCGTTTGACGACGGCGACCAGCGACGGCTTGGACAGGTCGCTCGGCGAGTCCGGCTCGGTGTGAGGCCCCGACCCGTGTCGTGAGTCGGACTCCCGTGAGTCGGCCCCCTCCCGTAGGTCGGTCCGCTCCTGGGGGTCGGTCCGCTCCTGGGGCTCGGTCCCCTCCGGCTGGTCGGGAGCGGGCTCGTTGGCGGTCGGGCGCTGGCGGCTGTCGCCGCTTGGGGTCGGTGACATACCGGTGGCGTACCCCTTGGGACCGCCCTCTCACCCCTCGGACGGGACCGGTGGGCCCGGACGGGCTGACGGCTGCACGTGGCGAGACGTGCGGGTGTCAGCCCCGGAGGGTCACTGGCAGCGCCACATGCCCGACGAACGGCCCGTGTGGCGGGCGCGGTGCCGCTGGCTGCGCACGGGGGCCACGACGCTCGTCGCGCAGGCCTGCGTCAGTCGCTCGATGATCGCTGCACGCTCACTGCCGGTCATCGCCGTCACGGCGGTGTCGTCGTCGACCAGCGTCGGTGAGCTCATGCGTTTCTCCTGCTCGGGTCTGTCGGCGGTCGAGGTCTCGCCGGTGCTGGTGCAAGGTGTACCAGTCGCAATCGCGAACTACGTCGCGAATGCCCGAATTGGTGCAAGAAAGTCCCAAGAAAGGTGCAAGTGACCGCATCCGGGGTTTCTGCATTTGCCCCGCCGGCGCAGCGACCGCGTGGCACCGTTGTCTGTGCCTCCGCACCGCTACGGGCGTGAGGGCCACCGGACGAGGAGCGCTGCGGGCAGCGACTGCGCCCCTCCGGTGGAGGTGGGCGCTGCCGACTCCAGGGGCAGGGAGTCGGCAGCGCTGCCCGCGTGGAACGGGGCAGCACACTCGCGCTCAGGGGGCCACGACGACGTCACCGCCGGCGACGACGGCCCGCTGGCTCCGGTCCTCGACGGTCAGGGTGGCCTTCCACGTGCCACTGAGGGGGAAGGTGTAGCGGGCCTCCCAGAAGCCCCCCTTCGCGGCGAGTGGGACCGGGATCGCGCCGACGCCCCGGCTCGGGTTGGCCAGCTTGAGGGTCACCTGCCGGACGTCGGCGGGTGCCCCGGTGCTCGTCGTGACGAGGACCCGCAACGTGCTGCCCCGGGTCGTGGCGGGCAGGACGGCGAGCAGGGCACGACGACCGTCGCCGAGGGAGATCGTGACCTGCCGGTTGGCGTCGGCGGTGGCCGTGGCTCCCGGGGGCGGGCTCGCCGCGGCGGCAGCGACGGTGGGCGGCGGCGTCGTGCCGAGGACGGCGGTGACGGCCAGCACCCACACCGTCAGCAGGGCCTCGCTCCGCACCGAGAGCAGCGGCGACTCACCGCGGCCCAACCGCCGGCGGGAGACGGCGGCCGCAGCCAGGGCGGCCGCCACGAGCGCGAGCTTTGCTGACAGCAGCGCCCCGTAGCGGGTGAGGAAGAGCTGTTCGAGGGCGTGCACGTGCTGGAGGGCATTGAGCAGGCCGGTCGCGACCAGGGCGAGCACCGAGACCATGGCGAGGCGCGAGAAGTCGAGCAGCGTCCGCCGCTCGACGGAGCGTCCCACGAGCACGAGGACGACCAGGCCGCCGACCCAGACCGCCGCGGTGACGGCGTGCACCGCCACGACGGCGAGGTCGACGGGGGAACCGGACGCCGCACCGTGGCCCGACGCGGCGATCGTCACCGCCACTCCCCCGACGACGACGGGCACGATCCGGCGCCGAAGGCCATCGGTGATCGCCGGCAGCCGCCAGGCCACGGCAGCGAGGACGCCGTAGAGCGCCAGCCTCCAGACCGTCGCGACGCCGAACGGGGTGCCCAGCGTGTCGCGCACCAGCTGCGGGTCGACCAGGTCGAGGAAGGGGCGGCCGGCGGCATACGGGCCCTGGGCGAGCAGGCTCGCCAGTGCGAAGAAGGCGCCGCCGACAATGCCCGCGCGGGCCATCCGTTGCAGGGTGGGGTCGTTCCTCGCCCCTCCCGCGCACCACAGCAGGAAGGCCGCGACGCCAGCAAAGGCGGCGAGCGCGAGGTAGCCGCCGAGTCGGGCCACGACGACGTATGCCGGCGCCGTCGAGGAGCGTCCGGACGAGGCGCCCCCGGCGGCGTCGGGGAGGGCCGCCGGGGCCGCTCCGACGCCGAAGGTGAAGGCGCCGTCGACGGGGTGCCCGTCCGAGGAGACGACGCGCCAGGTGACGACGTAGGCACCCCTGCCCAGGGTGGAGGGCATCGGCCACGTGACCGTGCGCCCGGATGCGACGGGCTCCGGGGTGGCGACGGTCGCGCCGGCGGCGTCGAGCAGGCGCAGGCCGCCGTCGACGAGGTCGACCGACTCGGTGAAGGTCAGCTCGACCGACCGGGGCGGGGCCTCGAGCCGGGTCCCGGTCGCGGGGGTGCTGCTGACGAGCTCGGCGTGCGCCCAGGCGGGAGTGGCCAGGGCGATGCCGGAGAAGACGAGCGCCAGTGCGGCGATGACCAGGCGCACCAGTCGTGTTCGTGTCATGGACGTGTCCGCACCGGTCAGGGCCGCGCGTCCTCCGGCGCGCGCTCCGTGGCGGTGGCGGCCGGCGCCCGGCGCCCGGACGCAGCGGCCGCCGGTCGGCCGCGACGCCACGCCAGGACGGCCGCGAAGACCGAGACGGCGAGTGCGGCTCCCGACAGCGCGAGCGAGGCGGTCCCGGTCGCGTCAGCGGCGGTCGGCGTCGCGACGGCGGTCGTCGGGAACCCGCTGGCACCGGCCGAAGCGTCCTTGCCCGCGCCGCTGTCGGCACCCGCAGTTCCGGCAGTCCCGGCAGTCCCGGCAACGCCCGCCTCAGGGGTGATCTCCAGGACCGGCGCCGGGTGCTCCGGCTCGGTGGTCTTGTCAGCGCTCACCTCGTTCCAGCTCACGGTCTGACCGCCGGCATACGTCTGCACCGCCGAGAACACGAGCTCGCCCGACTCGGGGAGCGGTCCGAGGCTCAGGTTGAAGTCCTTGTACTGCCCCGGACGGATTCCGACGCCGTCCGTCGAGGTCCAGGTGACCTGGGAGACGACGGTGTCGACCTTGCGGCCGAAGACGTCGATGGGCTGGGTGAGCTTGCGTGTCGCAGTGGTCGCCTTCCAGCCCGGCATCTCGGTGGTGCGCACCGACCCGATCGGGGTCTCGACGGGGAGCACCAGCTTCAGGGAGGTGGTGCTCGCGTCGTCCCTCTCGTTCGGCACCCGGACGGCGATGACCGCGCCCTCTCCGCCCTCGACTGTTCCGGGCTCGATGCTCACATGGGCCGAGGCGATGCCCGGCAGTGCGAGGGTGGTCGCGAGGACGACGCCGGCACCCGCGCCGATGCGGATGGCATTGCGGCGCAGAGCGCTTCGTGACTTCTGGAACATGGCTGGGCTCGTTTCTGACGATGGGTCTACAGGGTTCACGGCTGGATCATGTTGCGCCGCAGCACCGTTCGACTCACCAGAAGCGAACTCGTCTACCGGAGCGGGGCGCAGCGCCCTGCAGGTGGGCCACGCCGCGTGGCGCACGAACCAGCGTGCTCTCGCCTGCACGGCACGACGGCGGCGACCCACGGAGCGAGCCGGCGCAGTGGCAGGACGACCGATGGGAGGCTCGGGGCCAGCAGGACGTGCCACAGCCGCGGCCAGACACTCCTCGTCGAGCCGGCCGCCAGGGCTAGCACGGACCACACGGCCCGCTCACCTGCCGCCAGCCATGCGCCGACCAGGACCGCAGCGCCGACGTGGGCCACGACCATGCGGGCGTCGGCGCTCCACTCCGTCAGCGCCCTCAGTGCCCTGAGTGCCGTCACGGCGGGCTCGGCCCCGAGGTGCGCTCCGGCGCCGCCGGGAGCATGGGCGGGCATGCCGGCCGTCCCGGTCGCTGCGGCCGTGGCAGGCACCAGCTGCAGCGCTCCGTGGAGCGCGGCCTGTCCGCCCAGCAGCACCGTCGCGGACCACCACCACGTCAGGGGGCGTCGCAGCACGGCGGCCGCGACGAGAGTCACCAGGGCACAGACGGGAAGCAGCATCGCGAGGTCCGGCAACCCACCGCCGCCGCCGACGTGCGCAGCGAGGGTGCTGCCCACGACGAGCAGCGACAGCACGGCGGCGCGCACCCATCGCACCCATGTCAGGTTCCCCACCGGCTCGACCCCCTCGAAGCGGCCCTCGACGCACTCGACGATACGGACCCGACCTTGAGCCTTCCTTGGACGACGGTCCGAAGCACGGACCGATTATCACCTCACGTTTGGCGTCCTATAACGTGACGTTCGCGAAAGGAACCGCAGCGGAGCCGTTGCACCGCGCCCGGGTCGCGCTCGTCCACCCCCCCTGCCCGGGCCGGCGGCCGAGCGGGACCGCGACCTGACGCACCGTCCCCGTCGGCACCGCCGCCGACGGGCAGGTCCGAGCCGTGGCCCGGGCGCCCCGCCTGCCGTGGCCCGTCCTCCTGCTGTGTCCGGAACACCTGCCAGCTTGCCTGCCCGCTTGCCTGCCCGAAACCCGAAGAAGGAACTCGAATGAACCTGTCCCGCCGGACGCTGACCGCCTCCGTCGTCGCCGTCGCCGCCCTGTCCCTCGCCGCGTGCGGAAGCGGCTCCTCCGGTGCGGACGCCGCAGCCAACCCCTACGGCCTCCAGCAGGCGGGCGTGCTGCGCGCCGGCACGCTGACCGACGCCCCGCCCAACGTCTTCCTCAAGGACGGCACGTTCACCGGCTTCGACAACGACCTGCTGACCGCCGTCGCCGGCAAGCTCGGCCTCAAGGTCGAGTTCGTCGGCACCGAGTTCAGCTCGCTCCTCGCCCAGGTCAAGACGCGCAAGTTCGACGTCGGGTCCTCCTCGATCAGCATCACCGAGGCCCGCAAGAAGACCGTCGACTTCACGAACAAGTACGACTTCGGCTTCCTCGGCCTCGACGTGCCGAAGGGCTCGACCATCACGTCGTTCGACCAGCTCGCAGGCAAGCGCGTCGCCGTCGTCCAGGGCACCGTGCAGGACGACTACGCCACGCGCTCGAACCTCAACCCGGTCCGCGTCCCGGACTACAACGCGGCCCTCAACCAGCTCAAGGCCGGCACGGCGGACGCCTGGATCACGCCCGCCGAGATCGGCGAGAAGACCGCCGCCGACTCGGGCGGCAAGGTCCTCTCGGTCGCCAAGCAGCTCGACCCGGGCGGCATGGCCTACGCGGTCGCACCCGGCAACGACAAGCTGCGTGCTGCGCTCGACAAGGCGATTGACGAGGTCGTCGCCGACGGCACGTGGGCGAAGCTGCAGAAGCAGTACTACCCGGGCCGCGAGATCCCTGCCGACTTCAAGCCCGGCAGCGGCACGAGCGCCCCGTAGCCACCCACCGAACCAGACACCCGAGAGGAGGGCCGGATGGACGCCCTGAACACCGTGTGGGACACCTTCTTCGACCTCGACGCCATGCGGGCGGCGTTGCCCGACATGCTGCGCGTCGGGCTGCCCAACACGCTCGTCCTGGCCCTCTTCTCGGCCCTCATCGGCACCGTGCTCGGCATGGTGCTCGCGGTGTGCGGGCTGTCGCAGCACCGGTGGCTGCGCTGGCCGGCACGCGTCTGGACCGACGTGTTCCGCGGGCTGCCTGCGGCCGTGACGATCCTGCTCATCGGGGTGGGGCTCGCGCCGCTCGGCCTCGAGGTCTGGGGTCCCAACCCCTATCCGCTCGGCATCCTCGCCCTGTCGCTCATCGCCAGCGCCTACATCGGCGAGATCTTCCGCTCCGGCATCCAGAGCGTCGACTCCGGGCAGCTGGAGGCGGCGCGGGCACTCGGCTTCAGCCGACCGTCGGGCATGTGGCTCGTCGTCATCCCGCAGGGCGTGCGGAGGGTGCTGCCCGCCCTCGTCAACCAGTTCATCGCCCTGATCAAGGAGTCGTCGCTCGTCTACTTCCTCGGTCTGCTGGCGAGCCAGCGCGACCTCTTCCGCATCGGTCAGGACGCTGCCGCCAACACCGGCAACCAGTCCGCGCTCGTGCTGGCGGGGCTGTTCTACCTGCTCAGCACCGTGCCCCTGACCCACGTCGTCAACGCCATCGACCGGCGGCTGCGCGAGGGGCGCCGGGCCGACGGCGCCGACTCCGAGATCCCTGGCAGCACAGCCGATCCCGCACCCCGCACCGAGCTCGCCCTCAGTCAGGAGCCTCGATGACCCAGCAGACCCGCTCGTCGCGCACCACCACGCCGGGCCGTGGTGTCGGCGTCGCCACCCGCGACGTCCACCTCTCGTTCGGCTCCAACCACGTGCTGCGCGGCGTCGACCTCGATGTCCCCTCCGCGTCCACGGCGTGCATCATCGGGCCCTCCGGCTCCGGCAAGTCCACCCTGCTGCGCGTCGTCAACCGGCTGCTGGAACCCGACAGCGGCGACGTGCTGCTCGACGGCCGGAGCGTGCTCGCGGACGACCCCGACGTGCTGCGCCAGCGGGTCGGCATGGTCTTCCAGCACTTCAACCTGTTCCCGCACAGGACGGTTCGAGCCAACATCACCCTCGGGCTGACCCGCCTCAAGGGACTGTCGAAGGACGAGGCGGCCGAGCGCGCCCTCGTCCACCTCGACCGGGTCGGCCTGGCGCACAAGGCCGATGTGCGTCCCGGCAACCTCTCCGGCGGCCAGCAGCAGCGGGTCGCCATCGCGCGAGCCCTCGCCATGGAGCCCGAGGTGATGCTCTTCGACGAGGCCACCTCTGCGCTCGACCCCGAGCTCGTCAAGGGCGTGCTCGCGACGATGGCCGACCTCGCCGCCGAGGGGATGACGATGCTCGTCGTCACCCACGAGATGGGCTTCGCGCGGTCGGTCGCCCAGCAGGTGCTCTTCATGGACCATGGTCGGGTCGTGGAGTCCGGCGACCCCGCGGAGGTCTTCGAGGCGCCCCGCACCGAGCGCCTGCAGCGGTTCCTGTCACAGGTGCTGTAGCCCGCCAGCCCACCCCCATCACGTATGCCGCCGGGTGCGGTCGCGCGGGGGCCGTCGCTGTCGGGGCGAAAAGTCCTTGGTGCGCAGGGCGCCTGCGGGTGAGCATGAGCGCGTGGACCTGCACGCGCGCCTACCCCTGCAGGGTGGGCTGCCGCCGCTCGAGACCTCCGGTGGGACGGTCCTGCCGGTCGTCGAGGTGGCTTGCGACGAGTCCGGGTTCTCCGGCACCAACCTGCTCGATGCCGCCACTCCGGTGTTCACCCACGCGAGCGTCGACCTGGGCCTCGACGAGGCGGCGGATCTCGTCGAGGGGCTCAAGTCCGGATCCTCTTGGCCGCCCGGCGAGTTCAAGTCCGGACAGCTGCTGCGCGGACCGCGTGCGCGCGAGACGTTGGAGCCCCTGCTTGCCGCGTTGACCGACCGGGCGCACGTGCACGTCGTCGACAAGGAGCTCTTCCTGGCCACGCGGGTCGTGGACCTGCTCCTGGCGGAGCCGTCGTATGCCGACGGGACCAGTCTCAGCGTCGACCTGCGTCCCGCCGCCCTGGCCCTCTACCGAGCGGGACGCTCGCGCGGGAGCGACTGGCACGCCTTCCTGTCGTGCTTCGTCGAGCTGGTGCGCACGAAGAAGCGGCACCCGACGGAGCGACGACTCGTCGGCGCGTTCTTCCGCACGCGTGACGCGCTGGCCGAAGGCCTTGGGACGCGGGGCGTCGACGCTGCTGCGGGGGCCGTGCTCGCCGCGCTGACACGCACCCGCACCCGTGCGGTCCTGGCGCGGCTGGCCGGGGACGACCCCGCCGTGCCCCCGCCGCTCGAGCCGATGCTGCCTGCCCTCGCCGAGACCGTGCTCTTCTGGAGCGCTGGTCGTCGGCAGGTGCTCGTCGTGCACGACGAGCAGAGCGCGCTCACCGCCACCCGTCTGCGGCGGCTCCAGCAGACGCTCGCCGAGGCTCCCGAGTGGGTGGGGAGACGCTCCCCCGCCCCTGACGGCTCGGGGGTCGACGTGTCGGCGCTCGGGCAGCTGTCGCCGCTCGCGGGCCTGATCACGGTCGACTCGCGGGACGACCCGCGCGTGCAGGTGGCTGACCTCCTTGCAGGGGTCGCCCGCCGGTCACCGGAGATCGACCGGGACCCGTTGCTGCGCCCCTTCCTCACCTCCACGTCGCTGCGCGACCCCGCCGGTGGCGACGTGCTCGACCCCGCCGCTCCGCACTCTCGGAGCTGAGTCCGGCTGCCTCCCGGCGCCGTCCTCCCGTCGGAGCAGCCATTCCTCGACCTTCTGCAGGCTGACCATCAGCACCAGGCCGGCCACGGGTGTCGCAAGCATGAACATCGACATCGTGCTCCTTCCGTCCCGAGCGTCGTCCCGCGTGGCGGGCCCGCGCCGGGCATCCTCACCCCTGACGACGCCCTCGGCGGCGGTGCATGACGTGGGCCTGCGCTGGGACGCCCGGTGCGGGGCTCATGGCCGCCGAGGAGGCGCAGTGGTCAGCCGGCCGCCGATGCCGGCAGCACGAGGCTGAAGGTGGCCCCGCCGCCGTCGGTGGGGGTGACGTCGAGCGAACCCGAGTGGTGGCGCACGATCTGGGTGACGAGCGCCAGGCCGAGCCCGAACCGCCGGTCGGGGGTGTCGCGACGCGCTCGCGCGAACCGGCGGGTCAGCGCCTCGAGCTCGTCCGCCGCCACGCCGGGACCGTGGTCGACGACCTCGAGCCGCACCTCGCCAGCGGTGCGGCGCGCGGCGACCTCGACGGACGCGCCGGGCTCGGAGTGGGCGATCGCGTTGTCCACCAGCGCGAGCACCGCGCGTCGCAGGCTCGTCGAGACCCCGTCCACGACGGCCACCGCGGTGTCGCGGTCCGCGTCACCGTCACCTCTCGGGCCTGAGCGGGCCAGGACGCCCCGCCACTCGACGACGACACCCGACTGGGCGGCATACGGCCGCAGCGACACCACGACGTCGCGGGCCACGGCAGCCACGTCGACGACCTCACGGGGCGCCTCGCCGGCGTCGAGCTGCGCGGACAGGAGCAGGTCGGAGAGCACCTCTCCCATGGCCTTGGTGTCCTCGACCAGCTGGTCCGCCTCACGCACGACGTCGTCGCGCCCGTCCGGGTGCCCGGGCTCTCCACCCCCGGGGACGTGCGCGGAGTGCGTGGCGCGGATGCTCCTGCGCAGGAGCTGGGCGCGGGTGCTGATGACCGCCAGCGGGGTGCGCAGCTCGTGGCTCGCGTCGGCGATGAACTGGCGCTGGAGCTCGAGCGCCTCGGCGAGGGGACGCACGGCCCGCCGCCCGGCCAGCAGGCCGGTGAGGGCCGACAGCACGACGCCCACGAGGCCCGCCAGACCCATGGCCACGAGCAGGCTGCGTTCCTGGCTCGCGTGCAGGCGCACGTCGTAGACCGCCGCGAAGAGGCGGTCGTCCCGACTGACCCCCGCAGCGGGCCAGTCCCTGCCCGCGGCCGCGACGGCCAACGGGACCGACGAGCCCTGACCGACCGTGGCGCCGGGCGCCCCGGCGACCGCCGAACGGAGGGCGGCGGCAGCGGCGGCGGCCACCGCCGCCGGGGTGCCCGTCGTCGTCTGGACGCCGGTGGGTCCGACCTCCACGAGCCAGATGCCGGCCGGAGCGTCCACCACGTCGTCGACGGTGGCGACCGACGCCTCGACCTGTCGCCGGATGTCGGCCGCCTGCTGCCGGTCGAAGAGCAGGCCGGCGCCCAGGATGGCCACCAGCACGACGACGGCCGTCGTCGCGCCCACACGTGCGGCGATCGAGCGTGAGGCCCGCGCGAACGGGTCCTCCTGCCCCGCGGCCCGGCCCATCACGAGGAGCCCAGGCGGTAGCCGACCCCGTGGACGGTCTCGACGACGGCTCGCCCCAGCTTGCGTCTCAGGTAGTAGACGTAGGTGTCGACCGCGCCGAGGGTGTCGGCCCGGGTGAAGGCGGCGTCGAGCAGCTCGTCACGCGTGAAGACCCGCGTGGGCCGGCGGGCCAGGACCTCGAGCAGGGCCGCCTCCCGCGTCGAGAGCAGCACGTCCTCGCCGGGCCCGACGATGCGGTGCTCCTCCACGACGAAGCGCCGACCGCCCACCGACAGCTCCTCGGCCTGCGCGCCCGGGGGCCGCAGCATCGCTCGCAGCCGGGCGAGCAGCTCGTCGACGTCGAACGGCTTGACGAGGTAGTCCTGGGCGCCGGCGTCGAGGCCCTCGACGCGGTCGGCCACGGTGCCTCGCGCCGTCAGGAAGAGCACCGGCGCCGCCACGCCCTTGCGCCGCAGGCGAGTGACCAGGTCGAGCCCCTCGACACCGGGAAGGCCTCGGTCGACGACGAGCACGTCCCAGTCGGCGACGAGACCGTGGTGCAGCCCGGCCTGCCCGTCGCGGGCGGCCGTGACGGCATACCCCTCCTCGGTGAGCAGCCGCTCGAGCATCGTGGACAGCTCCCGGTCGTCCTCGACGAGCAGGAGGCGTGGTGACGTCGCACGAGAGGGAGACGGGCGTGCGCCGGCGGACGCGTCCTCTGTCATGGCCCCACCCTCGTTCCCACATCTCATAACTTTCTGAGATCCGGTGCGGATCATCAGCTGCGTGAGCAACACGATGACATCCCACAGGCCGGCGCGCCCGGGCACCAGCGAGCGTGTCCGGCGTGCTCTCGGTCGCGGTGCCGCGTTCCGCCGGCGTCGACAGCGTCTCGCCGACGTGCTCGAGGCACTCGCGGTCGCCACGCTGCTGGCCGTCGTCGCGCAGTTCCTCCTGCACGGCGGCAGCCACGACCTGCTGACGGGCGGCGCAGGCGACCGGCTCACCGCGGTCGGCCGCCTGACCGGACTCGTCGCGATGGACCTGCTCCTGCTCCAGCTCGTTCTCGCGGCCCGCGTGCCGTGGGTCGACCGCGTCTACGGCATGGACCGGGCGCTCAAGGCGCACCGGGTGCTGGGGCGGGTCACCGTCCCGCTCGTGCTCGTGCACGTCGGCACCATCGTCGTCGGCGCCGCCATCGGCGACGGCCGCACGGGACTGGGTGGCGCCCTGCACGAGCTGCTCTCCATGGTCACGGGGGGCGACGACCTGCTGATGGCGGGCGTCGCCACGCTCCTGCTCGTGGTCATCGCCGTCACGTCGGTCCAGATCGCCCGCCGGCGCCTCGCCTACGAGGCCTGGCACCTCGTGCACCTCACGGCGTACGCCGCGGTCGTCCTCTCGATCCCGCACGAGCTGTCGCTGGGCTCCGACTTCACCGCGTCGGCCTGGACACGCGTTTACTGGTGGGCGCTGTGGGTGCTCGTCGCAGGCAGCGTGCTGCTGTGGCGCGTCGCCCTGCCGGTGCTGCGCAGCGCGCGGCACGGCCTGCGCGTCGACCGGGTGGTGCAGGAGTCCGAGGGCGTGTGGTCGGTCGTCATGCGCGGCCGACACCTCGACCGTCTCGACGTCCGCGCCGGGCAGTTCTTCAACTGGCGCTTCGTGACGCCGGGGCTCCTGCTGTCCGCGCACCCGTGGTCGCTGTCGGCCGCGCCGGACGGCCGGTCGCTGCGCATCACGGTGCGTGGCCTCGGCGACCACTCGGCCGCCGTCCGTGGCCTCAAGCCGGGCACGTTCGTGCTCGCGGAGGGCCCCTACGGTGCCTTCACGACCCAGGCACGGGTCCGGCGCCAGGTGCTGCTCATCGCCGCCGGTATCGGCGTGACCCCGGTGCGTGCGCTGCTCGAGGAGCTCGTCAGCGAGGGCCACGCCCTCCCCGGCGACGTCCAGGTGCTCTACCGCGCGGACGCGCCGGACCAGCTGCCCCTGCACGACGAGCTCGAGAGGCTCGCCGACCTGGCCGGCCACCGGCTGCAGACGCTGGTCGGGCCGCCGGTGCCCGGGTCGATGCTTCCCGCCGACGCCGGAGGGGACGGCTCCGACGCGTCGCGCCTCGCCCGACTCGTTCCGGATCTCGCGGCGCACGAGGTGTACCTGTGCGGACCTTCGATCTGGATGTCTCTGGTGCACAGAGCGGTTCACCGTGCCGGGGTGCCGACCACCCACATCCACGACGAGAGGTTCGGCTGGTGAGGAAGACGACCTCGATCATCATGGGCGTTGCAGGCGCCACCGCCATCGGCGCGTCGTGGGCCGCCGGCCTGACCCCGAAGCACGACGCCGTCAGCGGCGTCACCCTCTCTGCCCCGCCCCCGGCCGGCCGGTCCACGAGCGCGGCAGCGCGCGACCGCTCGGGACGCGCGACCGCCGGCTCGGGCTCGGGCTCGGGCTCGGCACAAGTGCACACGCGTCCCGCCGCGAAAGGCTCGGCGCCCGCGCCGCGCTCGCGCACGGTCGACGGGGGTGTGGCACACACCCAGTACGGCGACGTGCAGGTCAGCATCACCGTCGTCGGCTCCCACATCACCGACGTCACCGCACTGCACCTGACCGACAGCTCACGCCACTCCGTGCGCATCAGCGCCCAGGCGGCGCCGGTGCTGCGCTCCGAGGCCCTGCACAAGCAGTCGGCCCAGATCGACATGGTGAGCGGCGCGACCTACACGAGCGACGCCTACCGCCAGAGCCTCCAGTCGGCCATCGACGCCGCCCACCTCGCCTGACACCGAGGTGCACCGCTCGAACCGCCTGCACCACGAGCGCCCACCAGCTCGGAGGTTCCTCCCAGCAGGCTCCCCGAGACTGGGGCACGACCCCTCCCCAGCCCAGACGACCGAGGACTTCACGTGACCCACCTGACCGACCTCAGCGACGCCCTGTTCCTGCGCGTCAACGACGTCGCCCGCAGCTCCGCCTGGCTCCACGGGCCGGCCACCGCCTACGCGAAGTACGGCGTCGTCCTCTTCGCGGGACTGCTCCTGCTGGGCGTGTGGCGACGGCGCGGCGCCGCCGCGGTTGAGCTGGCGGCGGCCGTGTGGGCCGGCCTCGCGACCCTGCTGGCCGTCGCGGTCAACCAGCCCGTCGCTGCGCTCGTGGCCGAGCCGCGTCCGTATGCCGTCCACCCCGCTGCGCTCGTCCTCGTGGACCGGAGCTCCGACTGGTCCTTTCCCTCGGACCACTCCGTCATGGCCGGTGCGGCGGCCGTCGGGCTCTTCCTCGTCTCGCGCCGGCTCGGGGCGGTCGCTGCGGTCGCGGCCCTGCTGATGGCCATCACGAGGGTCTATGTCGGGGCACACTTCCCCCTCGACGTCGTCGCCGGCCTCTGACTGGGTGGGCTCGTCTCCGGTTTCGGGTGGCTGCTCGTGCGCCGGCCGCTGACCCGCGTCGTCGGGACCGCCCGGTCGCTGCCGTGGGTGGACCGGCTCCTCGCGCCGAGCGCGTAGGCGTTGAGCGGACCATCCACCTGTCCCGGCCTCGCCGCGCGAGCTCCCCGACGGCGACGCGGAGACGCGGAGACACGTCGACACGTCGACATGTCGACACGGCCACACGGCGACACGGCGACACGGCGACGCGCGACGTCAGAGTCGTGCCGGCGTGGGTAGGAGTACGCCGTGATCGCACGCCTCTCGCCCAGCGGCCTCACCGCTGCCAAGCGCGTCTCGGGACGCCGGCGCGCCGGCACCCACCGGGTCGATGCCGCCGACCTCGCCCCGCGCACGCTCGGTGCTGTCCTCGCCGGCACCCTCGGCGCGGTGGCGGCGCTCACCCGCCGCAAGCCGCTCCACGCCGTCGGCACGACCTGGGACGCGCAGCTGCGAATCGACGAGCCCCAGCCGGGGCTGGGCATCCCCGTCCTGGAGGACCGTGGGGCGCACGCGTGCACGGTGCGCGTCTCCCGAGCGCTCGGGACGCCCGACGGCTGGTGGGACATCGGCGGCCTCGCCCTGCGGCTGCCCGGCGCGGGCCCGGGCTCGGGGCCTGCCGACCTGCTCTTCGCGACGACCGGTACCGGTCGCGCGACCAGGCACGTGCTGCGGCCCGTGCGTCACGCGACCGAGCAGGCCCTGACGACCCTGCTCCCGACTCGGGCCGGAGGACGGTCGCTCGTGCTCCTCGTTCGACCCACGACGCGCGACGAGAGGCCGCATCAGTACGAGCTCTCCGTGGCTGCCGACGGCGGGGGCTGGCGGCCGGTCGGACTCGTCGACCTGCAGCGCGAGCGCGCAGCGGAGGAGCTGCGCTACGACCCGATCGTCAACGAGCTGTCCGGCACCACGCCGCCCCCGTGGGTGGTCGCGATGCGCGAACCGGCATACCGATGGGCGCGGCGGCTCGGGCGGCGCGCACCCGGACCTCGTCCCTAGCCCTCGTCGGAGGCCGGGTACTGCTTCTCGGCCAGCAGCGCGGCGAGGTGGGCGGCGTTGGCCGCCAGCGTCCTCGTCGTGCTCGTCACGGTGTCGGGTGTCTCGGGCAGGTCCTTGTAGTCCGTCCCGTGCATGGCCTCGCCGTTCCAGTACGTGACCCCACCCGCGGGGATCGTGAAGCCGACGTCGTTGAGGGCCTGGAAGCAGACCGCGCTGATGTGGTGGGCACCGTCCTCGTTGCCGACGACCACCGCCACCGCCACCTTGCCGTACGTCTGCAGGCGCCCCTGCTCGTCCTTCTCCGACAGCTCGGCGTCGAGGCGCTCGAGGACGCGCTGGCAGACGCTGCTGTGCTGGCCCAGCCAGGTCGGGGTGGCGAGGACCAGGATGTCGCTCGCGATGACCTGCTCACGGATGCCCGGCCAGGCGTCGCCCTCCCCCATGTCGAGCTCGACACCGGGGCGCACGTCGTGGTCGACGACCCGCACCATCGACCCCGTGACGTGGTGCTCGGCCAGGGCGTCCAGCACCTGCTGCGCCAACAGCTCGGTGCTGGACTCGGCCGGCGAGGGCGTGAGGGTGCAGTTCAGGGCGACGGCGGTCAGGGGCATCGGAGACCTCTCTCGATCGGTGCTTCGGGGATGCTTCGTCCTCCACTTCCGTACCCTGCCGGCAGCGGCGGCAACGGAGGTGTCTCAGTGTCGCCGGCGCCCCTGGTGCCCGGCCGCCGGCGCCGTCGTGTCGAAGGCCATCCTCGGGTCTGGCAGTCGGGACCGGCCGTGCACGAGGCAGAACGGGTGTCCCACCGGGTCCAGGAACACGCGGTAGCCCGTCTCCGGCGAACCCGGAGCACGCGTCGCGCCCAGCTCGAGCACGCGCGCCTCCGCGACGTCGACGTCGTCGACCCGGATGTCGAGGTGCAGCTGCTGCGGGAACGCCGGGTCGGGCCAGCGGGGCGGCACCCACGGTTCGACCCTCTGGAAGGCGAGCTCGCGCATCCCGGGCTCGCGGCCCAGCACCACCCAGTCAGGCGCGTCCTCGACGACGCGCAGGCGCAGCAGCCGCGCGTAGAAGTGCGCGAGCCGCCTCGGGTCGGGACAGTCGACGACGGTCTTCTCCAGCTGGGCGCGCACGCGTCAGTGGTTGCGCAGGGCGGAGATGAGGTCCTTCTTGCTCATCTTCGAGCGACCCTTGACCCCGATGTCGCGTGCCCGCTGCATCAGCTGCTCCTTGGTCATGTCGTCGTAGTCGCCGGCACGCCCACCCTTGCGACCGACCGTGGAGCGTGAGCTGCCGGCCGCGGCGTTGGAGATGCGGGCAGCCTTCTCCTTGCTGGCGCCGTGATCGCGCAGCGCCTCGTACATCTTCTTGTCCTTGACCGACGGGCCGGGGTCCTTGCGTGGCATGGCTCCTCCTCCGAGCTCGGACGACTCGTCCGGCTCTTACCCGGCACCGCGGTGGGCCAAGCACTCGACACCGGGCGACGAGACCGGGCGTCATTCGTGGTTGCGGCGTGCTGCCTCGTCCCCCAGGCGGGTCAGGGCGTGGACCAACCGCGAGCTCACACGCGTGCGGGCCTGCCTGCCCTCGACCGTCCGGGCTCCACCACGCGGCGGCGGGCCGGGGAGCAGTCGTCCGGCCAGCCCCATGACCCGCGTGGTCGTGCCCGGCGCCAGACCGCGCACCCGGATGCCCAGCCAGGCGAGCGGAGTCAGCACCACCATCGGCCTTCCGGCGAGCAGCGCGTCGACGATGCGCCGGGCCGCGCGCTCGGCATCGGTTGACAACAGTGGCAGTGAGGCGGCCGGGGCGAACCACGAGTACTCGGCCGCCACGTCGCCACCGAACCGGGCGTGCTCGTGGCCCCCCGTGCGCATCAGTCCCGGCACGATGGTCGTGGCGGTGACCCCACTCCCGCTCAGGGCGGCAGCGAGACCGTCCGAGAAGCCGACGGCGGCGAACTTGGCTGTCGCGTACGGCAACAGGTGCGGCGGGGACACCATCCCCCCGATGGACGTCACCGTCCCGATGCGCCCCCGACCTCGCCGGCGCATGTGCGGCAGCACCGTCATCGCCGCGTTGATCGGACCCCAGGCCATGGTGTCGATGGCGTCCTCGAACTCGTGCAGGACGAGCGACTCCGCCGGTGCGGCCTGGATGACGCCCGCCACGGTGACGAGCACCTCGATGGGGCCGAGGGTGTGCTCCACCCGGCCGACGAGCTCCCCGACGTCGTGGCGGTCGCGGACGTCGCAGGTCTCCCCGGTCACGTCGCCCCGCCCTTGCAGGTCGGCGACGGCCTCCTCGACCTCCGAACCGTCCCGGGCCGCGACGACCACGTGGTGACCACGGTCGGCGAGCTCGCGTGCCACGAGGAACCCGAGCCCCCGCGAAGCGCCCAGGACCACGGCCACCGGCCTGCGGGCGTGGCCCCGGGACTGCGCGTCGGTGTCGTTCACGTGCTCGGTCATGACTGCCTCCTCGGGGTCCGCGGGTCTCGGAGGTCGCCCGGCCCGTGCGTCGTTTCCGCGCCTGCGGCCGTGGGTAGGAGGCCCGACGTGAGAGCACTGACATGGCACGGCATCGAGGACGTCCGCGTGACCGACGTACCCGACCCACGGATCATTGACACCACCGACGCCATCGTGCGCGTCACGTCGACGGCGATCTGCGGCTCGGATCTGCACCTCTACAAGGTGCTGGCGCCCTACCTGCAGCCGGGCGACGTGCTGGGGCACGAGTTCATGGGCGTGGTGGAGGAGGTGGGGCCCGACGTCGCCACCCTGGCTCCGGGTGACCGGGTCGTGGTCCCGTTCAACATCTCGTGCGGCCGGTGCTGGATGTGCCAGCGGGGCCTCTTCGCCCAGTGCGAGGTCACCCAGAACACCGAGCAGGGCAAGGGCGCGAGCCTCTTCGGCTACACGAGCCTCTACGGCGCCGTGCCCGGAGGACAGGCGCAGTACGTCCGCGTGCCGCACGCCGACTTCGGTCCCATCGAGCTGCCCGACGAGCATCCCGACGAGCGTTTCCTCTACCTCTCGGACATCCTCCCCACCGCCTGGCAGGCGGTGGAGTACGCGGAGGTCAACGGAAACGACACGCTGGCGGTGCTGGGGCTGGGCCCCGTCGGTCAGCTCGCGGTGCGCAGCGCCCTGCACCGCGGTGTCGGCCGGGTCATCGGCGTCGACCTCGTGCCCGATCGGCTCGAGCTCGCCCGGAACACCGGCGCCGAGGTTGTCGACGCCTCCGACACCGACGTGGCGCAGGCCCTCAAGGACCTTACGGACGGCCGCGGCCCCGACGCCGTCATCGACGCCGTGGGGATGGAGTCGCACGGCAACCCGCTGTCGGAGAAGGCGATCGGGGCGACGAGCCACATGCCCAAGCCGATCGCTCGCGGAGCGATCGAGCACTTCGGGATCGACCGGCTGTCCGCGCTGCACACCGCCATCGCCGCGGTGCGCCGCGGTGGCACGCTCTCCGTCAGCGGGGTCTACGGCGGCATGGCCGACCCGATGCCGATGATGGACCTCTTCGACAAGGGCCTCACCATCCGCATGGGACAGTGCCACGTGCGCCGCTGGAGCGACGAGCTGCTCGACATCGTGAGGGGTGACGAGGACGTGTTCGGCATGGAGTCCTTCGCGACCCACCACGCGTCCCTCGAGGACGCCCCCGAGCTCTACAAGCTCTTTCAGGAGAAGCAGGACGGCTGCCTCAAGGTCGTCCTCTCCCCCTGAAACAGCGCTGCACAGCACTGAACAGCGCTGCACAGCGACGGTGCCAGAACCAAAGGAGAGAGCGATGAGCGTCACCAGCTTCCAGGACCTGCCCCTGGCCGATCGCGACCGGCAGTGGGACGGCGACGCGGCGGAGAAACGGGTGCGCAGCTGGGCCGGCGCCGACGACGAGCCGAACGAGAAGTACCGCGACGCCCACGTCTGGTACGACGCCGAGAAGAAGACGAACTTCACGGCGTACAAGCTCCTCATCGCCGATGTCGTCGACGGCCGGCTGCAGGCCGTGCCGCGTGGCGTCATGGCGGCCGCCGCGGTCATGCAGGGCTCGCGCGGGGGCATCGACCTCCCGGACAAGGACCGCGACCGGGTGCGCAGCCATCTGGCGAAGTACTACGCCAAGATGGACGAGAGTCCGCCATGGGAGCGGGACGCCGGCTGAGGCCGTTGCAGGCGAGGGCGCCGATCACGAGGATCGGCGCCCTTGCTGGTTTCCGCTCCACCCGGGCCGTCCGCGGCCGGGTCGCCGGCTCAGAACACGGCGCCGCCGCCCGTGACGCCGACCACGGTGCCCGAGACATAGCTCGCGTCGGACGGCGAGGCGAGGAAGACGTACGCCGGCGCGACCTCGCCCGGCTGCCCGGCGCGCCCGAGGGGCGTGTCGGCGCCGAAGGTCTCGATCTTCTCGGCGTCGCGGGTCGCCGGCTGCAGCGGCGTCCAGATCGGACCCGGCGCCACCGCGTTGACTCGGATTCCCCTGGGGCCCAGTGCCGCTGCGAGGTTGACGGTCAGGTTGTTGAGGGCCGCCTTGGTCGCCGCGTAGTCGAGCAGCGCCGGCGAGGGGTCGTACGCCTGGATGGAGGTGGTGTTGATGATCGATGATCCCGGGCCGAGGTGCGGCAGGGCGGCCTGGCAGAGCCAGATGACGGCGTGCAGGTTCGTGCGGAGCACCCGCTCGACGTGCTCGGGCTGGAGTCCCTCGAGCCCGCCGGGGCCGCGGTCCCAGTGGTAGCCGGCGTTGTTCACCAGCACGTCGAGCCCGCCCAGCCCGCGGACCGCGTCGGCGACGACCTGCAGGCAGGCCTGGCGCTCCACCAGGTCGGCCGGGAGCAGCACGCAGGAGCGCCCGGCCTCCTCGACGAGCCGAGCCGTCTCCTCGGCGTCGGACTGCTCGGGGGGCAGGTAGCTGATCGCGACGTCCGCGCCCTCCCTGGCGTAGGCGATGGCGATGGCGCGGCCGATGCCGGAGTCACCGCCGGTCACGAGGGCGCGTAGCCCCTCGAGGCGCCCGTGTCCGACGTAGGTCTGCTCGCCATGGTCGGGCCGCGGTTCCATCTCGCTGGTGAGTCCCGGTGGCGGCTGCTGCTGGGCCGGGAAGCCGCCCTTGTCGTCGTGGCGTACGAGCTGCTCTGCGCGGTCGGCGATCTCTGACGAGGCACGGCCTGGCTGCTGCGGTGGGTGGTCCATGCGTGGCCCCTACCCAGCCCGGGGCCCGTCACGCATCGCACCCCGCCCGGCCTCCCATTGCATACGTGGCGGATTCGTGTGATGGTTGAGACGGCCGAGCGGTCCAACTCCAGCGCCGACTCCGTCCCCATTCGATGGGAGATGAGTCATGGCGTTCTCCGACTCAACCGACCCCGCCCACCCGCGTCCCTCGTTCGCCGAGCGCGACGCCGAGACGACCGAGCTGTTCCGACGGCTCTCCGACGCCTCCGAGCACGAGGCAGACCACCTCGTCGAGGAGATCACCCTGCTCTACCTCGATCTGTGCACTCGCATGGCCGCCCGCTACGACGGCCGAGGCATCGAGCACGACGACCTCGTCCAGGTCGCCCGGTTGGCGCTCGTCAAGGCCATCCGGCGGTACGAGCCCGGCCACGCGCCGTCGTTCGCCGCCTACGCGGTGCCGACGATCAGTGGCGAGCTGAAGCGCTGGTTCCGCGACCGCGGCTGGGTCGTCCGGCCGCCGCGCCGCCTCCAGGAGCTGCGCGCGGACGTCAACACCATGCGCGCCGCACTGGAGCAGCAGTCCGGCAGGACGCCGAGCGACGCGCAGGTCGCCGACGCACTCGGGTCGACGGTCGACCAGGTGCGTGAGGTCGACGTGGCCGCCACGGGCTTCAGCCCCCTGTCGCTCGACTGCAGCCCGGCCGACGACGACCGGCCCGGGCTCGAGGCGTACCTGGCCTGTGCCGACCACGACCTGGAGAGTGCGGACGACCGCGTCTGCCTCACCGAGGCGCTCACCGAGCTCGACGACGGCGAGCGGGAGCTGCTCCTCATGCGCTACGTGGAGGGCATGACCCAGCGCGAGATCGGTGACGCCCGGGGGATCAGCCAGATGCAGGTCTCGCGCACGCTGCGACGCATCACGGTGCGCCTGCACGACCAGCTCGTCGACGAGAGCGCGGCCGTCGGCGACCCCGTGGAACCGCCCCTGACGACCGCCTCCTGAGGGCCGTGTCGGGGGCATGCCCACGCGCCCCGCTCGGGTTCACCTGTTCAGGATCTCAGGGATCGTGCGGGTGCTTGGGTCGTGCCGCCTCCCGCAGGCGAAGGTCGCCGTCGACGTCGTCCAGCCCCTCGAGCT